>DWZY01000332.1 GCA_019117325.1 Candidatus Brevibacterium intestinigallinarum | reverse complement strand
CTGGACGTCGGACATCACGACGAGCGGCGGCTCCACGTCCGGTCGCGTCGTGCCCTGAGTCACATTCTCGGTCATGCGCCAAGACTACTCACAACTGCCTCGCAGGGGCATCTCAGCCGCGGCGCTCACCCGCTTCCGGCGCCCAATCGAGACACAATCGTCACCGAAGATGCCCCGTCACCGCGCCCAGCACCGGTCTCATCGGGTGAGACGAATGTGCCTGTCCTCGCGTCATCCGGCAGATTCGATGGCCAGAACGGCAGATCAGCGCATAATGATGCGAGCCCCAGAATCACAGCCGACCGCACCACGAAGGATTCTCACAATGGCGTCACCCTCCGACCGTTCCGGCACCCCGTCCGCAGGACACATGATCGTCCGCTCCCTCGAACAGCACGGGGTCGAGCGCGTGTACGTGGTCCCCGGCGAGTCGTACCTGGATGTCCTCGACGGCCTCCACGACTCGACGATCGAGACGGTCGTCTGCCGCCACGAGGGCGGCGCGGCCTACATGGCCGAGGCCGACGGCAAGATGTCGACCACCCCCGGCATCGCGATGGTGACCCGCGGCCCGGGTGCCGCGAACGCGCACGTGGGGCTGCACACCGCGTGGCAGGACTCGACGCCCATGGTCCTCTTCGTGGGCCTCATCCCCTTCGAGCACCGCGAGAAGGAGGCGTTCCAGGAGTTCGACCCCAAGGCGTGGTTCGACACCGGCGCGAAGCGCGTCATGGTGCTGGACCACCCGGAGCGGGCCTCCGAGGTCGTCGCCGAGGCCATGTTCGCCGCGAACTCCGGTCGTCCCGGACCCGTCGTCGTGGGTCTGCCCGAGGATGTCATCCGTCAGCCGCACGAGGACCTCGTCCACCCGGAGATCCCGATCGCCACCGGCGGCATGACGGTGCAGGACTGGAAGGCGCTGCGCGCGGCGCTCGATGAGTCGGACCGCCCGCTGTTCGTCTTCGGCGGCAACGACTGGACGCACGAGACGGCAGACGACTTCACGCGCTGGCTCGAGGACCACAACCTGCCGGCGGCCGCGGAATGGCGCTGCCAGGGCACGGTCCCCTTCGGCTCCCCGTCCTACGTGGGTCCGCTGGGCTATGGGCGTCCGGACTTCACGGAGAAGCTCATGGACGAGTCCGACCTGCTCGTCTTCGTGGGCACCGTTCCCGGCGACGTCATCACGGACGGCTTCACCGTGCGGCAGAACTGGGACAAGTCGAACTTCATCGTCACGATCGATCCCTCGCTGCGCGGCCGGTCCGGTCCCGTCACGTACCAGATCGTCGCGAAGCCGGAGCCGTTCATCCGCGACCTCATCCGCATGGATCTGCCGGTGCGCGACGCGTGGCGGAAGTGGACCAACCGCCTCCGCAAGGATCAGCTCGAGTTCTCCGCTCCCCCGTCGTCCCAGCCGGGTGAGGGCCAGGCGCGCATGGCCACGCTCATGGGCGGGTTGGTCGAGCGCCTCGACGAGGACGCGATGGTCACCTTCGGCGCGGGCGAGCACACGAACTGGGCGCACCGCTACTTCCCCACGAACGGGTACGCGTCGATGCTGTCCGCGCGCAACGGATCGATGGGCTACTCCGTCCCCTCCGGCATCGCGGCCTCGCTGCGGTACCCGGATCGCCAGGTCGTCACGATCGCGGGCGACGGCGAGTTCCTCATGAACGGACAGGAGCTCGCAACGGCCGCGCAGTACGGGGCGCACCCCCTGGTCATCGTCATGGACAACCAGGAGTACGGCACGATCCGCACGCACCAGGAGCGGGAGTACCCGGAGCGCGTCTCCGGCACGCAGATGCAGAACCCCGACTTCGCCCTCATGGCGCGCGCCTTCGGCGGCACCGGCATCCGCGTCGAGACGGACGCGGAGGTGCCGGCGGCGCTCGACGAGGCGTTCGCGGCGATCGCGGAGGGTGCGTTCGCGCTCATCCACATCATCGTCGAGCAGCGCGTCAAGGCGTACTGACATGAGCACCTCGCCGCTGACCGGCTATCCCCTGCGGTCGTACGACAAGCTCCGCTACGCGGACACCGACCGGCAGGGGCACGTCAACAACGCCGTGTTCTCGACATTCTTCGAGACCGGCCGGGTCGAACTCATCCATCAGCTGCGTCAGGTTGCGGCGGACTCGTCCCGTGACTTCGTCATCGCGAAGATCACGATCGAGTACCTCGCGGAGCTCCTGTGGCCGGGCGACGTCGAGGTGGGCAGCCGCGTCATCCGCGTGGGCACCAGCTCGATCGTCGTCGAGCAGGTGCTGGTCTGCGAGGACATCGTGCACGCGCGCGCCGAGTCGGTCATGGTCCTGACCGACACGACGACGCGGCGCTCGACGCCCCTGGACGACCTCTCGCGCAGCACCCTCGAGACGCTGCGCGGGGCCACCGCCTAGGCGCTGGCGACGAGCTGCGCTCCCTCCTCGCGCAGCTCGACCTTGCGGACCTTCCCGGACACGGTCATGGGGAACTCCGTCCGGATCTGGACGTAGCGCGGCACCTTGAAGTGCGCCAGCTCTCCCTGCGCAAACTCGCGCAGCTGCTGGGGCGTCAGGGTGTCGTGCCCGTCCGCCAGCACGACCCAGGCCATGAGCTCCTCGCCGTACTTCTCGTCCGGCACGCCCACGACCTGGATGTCCCGGATCGCCGGGTGGCGATGGAAGAACTCCTCGATCTCGCGCGGGTACACGTTCTCGCCGCCGCGGATCACCATGTCCTTGATCCTGCCGGTGACCTCGACGTATCCGTCCTCGTCCATGATCCCGATGTCACCGGTGTGCATCCAGCGCGCTGCGTCGATCGCCTCCGCCGTCTTCTCCGGCTCGTTCCAGTACCCCAGCATGACGGAGTAGCCGCGGGTGCAGACCTCGCCCTTGACGCCCAGGGGAACCGTGCGCCCGTCCACGGGGTCGACGATCTTCACCTCGATGTGCGGCATGGCGCGGCCCACCGTCTGAGTCCGGCGCTCCAGCGAGTCATCGACCCGCGTCATCGTCGACACCGGCGCCGTCTCCGTCATCCCGTAGCAGATCGCGACCTCATCCATGTGCATGCGGTCGATGACCTGGCGCATCACCTCGACGGGGCACGTCGAGCCCGCCATGACCCCCGTGCGCAGGGTCGAGAGGTCGTAGGAGTCGAAGTCCGGCAGGGCGAGCTCCGCGATGAACATCGTGGGGACGCCGTAGAGCGAGGTCGCGCGCTCGTCCTGCACCGCCCGCAGGGCAGCACTCGGGTCGAACGACGGGCCCGGAATGACCGCTGTGGATCGGTGGGAGACGATCGCCAGCGTGCCGATCACCATGCCGAAGCAGTGGAAGAACGGCACCGGCAGCACGACCCGGTCCTCAGGCCCGTACCCCAGCAGCTCGCCGATCGAGAAGCCGTTATTGAGGATGCTGTGGTGGCTGAGCGTCACGCCCTTGGGGAAGCCGGTCGTCCCGGACGTGTACTGGAGGTTGACGGGATCGTCCGCATTCACGCGGGCCTCCACCTGCTCCAGGCGAGTCTCCCAGCGCGCGCCCGTGTCCGTCAGCAGCGCGCGGCCGCGCTCCAGCAGGGCGGCGAAGGACTGCCGTTCGCTCACGCGCGCACCGGCCTCGGCACCCAGCGGGCCCGGCACGGTGTCGAGCGCGATGATGTCGATGTCGCCCGCGGCCTCGTGGGCGATCGCCAGGTAGTCGGAGTGCGCGTCAGCGATCTGCGTCACCAGCACGCGCGTCCCGCTCTGCCGCAGCACGTACTCGAGCTCGTGGGCGCGATAGGCGGGATTCACGTTGACGACGACTCCACCCACGCGGGCGACCGCGTAGAGGGCGAGCGTCCACTCCGGGACGTTCTGCGCCCAGATCGCGACACGATCACCGGGCTCCACCCCGCGATCCAGCAGGGCGACGGCCAGGGCCCGCGTGTCCTCGTCCAGCTGGGCGTAGGTCCAGCGGCGGTCGGATGGCACATCGACGAGGGCCTCGCCGTCCGGGTGCTCGGCCACAGCGCCGGCGAGGTCATCGCCCAGGGTGCTCCCCCGCAGTGGGACATCGGAGATCCCGGAGCTGTAGGACAGGGTGCGGTCAGGGATGGTGCGTGCGGTCACGTCGTCGTACTCCTCGCTTCACTTGCATTCGTCCGCAGTGCGGCCGTGCCGACTGCGATGGCGGCGGTCGATATCTTCGCACACCGTGCCGGGTCCGGGACGCATGTGGCAGATCTGAGACAGCGCGCGCCCCGATGACGGGTGCGGACCGTCCTAGTCTGGGATCACTCGCGGCGTCCGGTGCGCCGCGCACTGCAGAAGGAGCCCCTCATGTCCGCGCAGCACGCAGAGCGTCGGTTCGACGTCCCCGCCGCCGCTGTCCACCAGGCAGTCGATGCGCAGACGCAGACCGCGGTCCGCGTCATCGACCGCGACGACGCGCAGCTCTCACTCGTGTGGCAGACGAAGAAGTCGCTCTTCTCGTGGGGTCACATCATGACCGCGCAGATCGTCCCCGATGGCGAGGGGGCCATCCTCCGACTGGTCGTCGACGGGCTGCCGGACGCGCCCCGGGCGCTCATGGACCGCAAGAAGAACGCCTCGATGGCCCAGCGGGTGCTCGACGACGTCGCCGCGCGCCTGGCGGAGGGATCTGTCAGCCGCGGCGCCTAGTGTGGCCGCATGAGATTCCTCGTCCGCATCCTCGTCAACGCGCTGGCGCTCGCAGCGGCCGTCGTCCTCCTGCCGGGCGTCACCATCGCAGGCAGCGCATCCCTGGCGGCCTCGATCGGGGCCACACCGGCGACGCTCGTCGCCTACGCCTGCATCGCAGCGGTATTCGGGCTGGTCAATGCACTGGTCAAGCCCATCGTGTCGTTCGTGTCCACGCCCCTGACGTGCCTGACCCTGGGCCTCTTCTCGATCATCGTGAACGCGCTCATGCTGGCGCTGACCGGCTGGCTGTCGGAATTCACCCCGTTCGTGCTGAGCATCGACAGCTTCTTCTGGTCCGCCGTGCTCGCCGCGATCATCGTCGCGATCGTCTCCGCCCTCCTGGGCTGGCTGCTGCCGGACACCCGCCGTGAACCCGCCCGTGACTGACTCCCCCGCAGCCTCAGCGATTCCCCTCTCCCTCCTCGATCGGGCGCTCACCCGCACGGGTGTGCCGGATGCGACGATCCTGACGGAGGTCGTCGAGCGCGCCCGCGCCGCCGAGGACCTGGGCTTCCACGGATTCTGGGTGGCCGAGCATCACGCCGTCCCCGGCATCGCCGGCTCCGCTCCGACCGTCCTGGCCGCCGCGATCGCCGGTGCGACGAGCCGCATGCGCGTGGGAACGGGCGGCATCATGGTCCCGGCCCACCCGCCGTTCATCATCGCCGAGGCGATCGCGGTCCTCACCGCACTCCACCCGGACCGGCTGGACTGGGGCCTGGGAGCCAGCCTCGGCTTCACGTCCGCCGTCCGCCGGGTCCTGCTGCAGTCCGACGACGCCGCCGACCGCTTCGGAGACGATGTCACCCGGATCCTCGAGGCCCTGGGCGGTGCCAGCCCGGTCACGCTGCGCCCGGAGCCCACGACGCCCGCGCGACTCCACGTCCTCACCGGCGGAGCCCGCCTGCCGCTGGCGGCCGGCTCCGGCCTCGGCGCCGTCGTGGGAGGGCCCTCCATCCATCCGCCGGAGGATGCGGCCGCACCCCGCCGAGGCCGTTCGGACCACAGCGGCCTGGCCGACTACCGCCGAACATTCCGTCCGTCGGCGCACTGCCCGGTGCCACGGGTGACCGTCAGCGTCCCGGTCGTCGTCGCGGACACGCCCGAGGCTGCGCGGCATCTCGCCCTGCCGGAGGCCTGGGCCACGGCCCTGTCCCGCTCGACGGGGTCGTTCGATCCGCTGCGGCCCGCGGAGGAGCTCGACGTCACGCGGCTCACCCGGCAGCAGGCCGCACGCGTCGAACGGGCACTCGCACAGACCGTGCACGGCACTCCGGAGCAGGTCCAGGAGCGGCTCACCGCGATCGTGCGCTGGACCGGAGCGGACGAACTGCTGCTGACGGGCGGCGTGTCCGATCCCGCGGGCGGCGCCCACTCCGACCGCCTGCTGGCCAGCCTGCGCGTGGAGGCGTGACCCGCGTGCTTGAATGACGCGTATGGTCACCTCCACACGCAGTTCCGGAGATGCACGGCTGGATCGCAGGCATCCCGAGGACATCCGCTCGC
This sequence comes from Candidatus Brevibacterium intestinigallinarum, assembly GCA_019117325.1. GTDB lineage: Bacteria > Actinomycetota > Actinomycetes > Actinomycetales > Brevibacteriaceae > Brevibacterium > Brevibacterium intestinigallinarum. The sequence continues at coordinate 3,541 of DWZY01000332.1, read as the reverse complement.
AGCACCGGTCCGAGGCAGAGGAGGAGCGGGCAGCGGACCCGCGCTCCCCGTCCGAGGTCCACGAGTATCGGATCGATCTGGAGCGCCTGCGCTTCTCCCCCTACTTCGGCCGGCTGTCCGCGGTGACCCAGGTGGTGCCGCAGTCCGGGGTCGGGCCCATCATGCACAACCGGCTCACCCATTCGCTCAAGGTCAGCGCGGTCGCACGCGTCATCGCGGCCAATCTCGCCGCTCGCCTGGCGCAGCACCGGACGGCCACGACGACTGGCGGCGCAGATCCTGATCCCGTGGGGCAGGTGCTGGAGCGCCTGGGCGGGTGCGACACGATCGTCTCCCAGTCCGCGGCTCACGCGCACGACCTGGGACACCCGCCGTTCGGCCATCTGGGCGAGAGGACGCTGGACCGCCTGGCCCGCACGGAGCTGGGTCTGCCGGAGGGATTCGAGGGCAACGCGCAGACCTTCCGGATCCTCACCTCGCTCGACACCCTGGGGCGCGAGTTCCCCGGCCTCAACCTCACCGCGGCGGTCCGCGCCTCCGTCCTCAAGTACCCGTGGACGCGGGGGCGCTGGGCCGGTGTGAGCCTCGATCGGCTCCCTGCGGCCGAGCGCCCGCGCGGCGTGGGCCTGGACCCCGCCGGAGGCGCGGTCAAGTTCTCCGCCTACGCCCTCGAGGCCGAGGAGATGGCGGACGTGCTCGCGGCGTTCCCCGCGATCGGGGAGCATCGCCAGACCGTCGACTGCGCGATCATGGATCTGGCGGACGACATCGCCTACGCAGTCCACGACCTCGACGACTTCGTCCGGGCCGGTGTGCTCCAGCAGGCCGAGGTCGCCGGCGAGTTCCACAGCTGGCTCGCCGCCGCCGGTGATCTCCGCGAGGCGGACCTCGCGGATCTGCGGGCGCGCTGGCGCGAGCCCGGGGTCTCGCTCGAGCTCTTGCGCCGCGACACTCTGCTCAAGGATCCGTGGGTCGCGGACAGTGAGGTGTTCGCAGACGCGGTCCGCCGGGTGAGCGCGGATCTGGGCGACGACCTCCTCATGCGGCCGTACGACGGGGGCGGTGATGCGGAGCGGAAGGTGTCCGCCTTCACCCGGCGCTGGATCGAGAGGCTGCGCAGCAGCGTCGTCGTCGAGGCGGACCCGCACGTGCGCAGCGGTCACGTGCGCCTGGACCGGCGCGGGTGGCACGAGGTGCTGGTCCTCAAGTTCGTCCACGCGCGCTTCGTGCTGGACCTGCCGGACATCGCGCTGGCGCAGCGCGGCCAGCAGCGCGTCCTCGAGGACCTGGTGCGCGGCTTCGACGCGTGGCTGTCCGACCCCGTCGATGCCTCGCGGGCCCCCAGGCGACTGCTCGAGTGGGTCGAGCACACGACGGAGGCGACGATCGCGCTGTCGAGGCGCCGACCGGATCTGCTCCTGGGACCGGCGGACGAGGCCGGTCTGCGCCGCCAGGGCCGGTCGCGGGCGATTCTCGACTATGTCGCGTCGATGACCGACCAGCAGGCGCTCACGACGCACGCATCACTCACCCGGGGCTGACTGCGCGACGGCTGAGGGGGCGGCGGCTCAGTAGACGACGAGGTACACGACCGCGCCCAGCACCGCGAGCGCGCAGACGCCGAAGCACGCGTAGGCGCACAGGAGGCGGCCCCTCTGCTGCGCGGGCGTGAGCGGCGTCCGCTGCATGACCTTCTCGACCTTCCGCTCGATCTTCGCCGCCTGCTTCTCCGACCGGACGGCGATCGCGTCGGGGAACTCTGCCGGAGGCACGACGGGCGGGCGCCCGCCGGACACCAGCAGGCGCAGTCCCAGCGCGTAGAAGAACACGCCGGTCGCGGCGCACGCGAGCGAGACGAGGAACACCTCGAGGAATGCGATCCAGTCGATCATGCGCGATCGGTCTCCTTGCCCTTCGCCTCACGGCCCTTGATGTCCACCGCGTGGCCGGATTCCGCGACGTCGCTCAGCGCGTTGGCGTGGTCGACCCGGCTGGCGAGCGACCGCATGAAGAGTGCGAGGACGATCGCCGCGGCGACCACGGCATCCAGCAGGAGGCCCCACGGGCCCACCCACATGATGACGAGCGTCGCGAGCGCTCCCACGAGTCCGGCGGCCGGCAGCGTGAGCAGCCAGCCGGAGACGATCTTCCCGGCCGTCGACCACTTGACGACGGAGCCGCGGCGTCCCAAGCCGGAGCCGATGACGGACCCGGACGCCACCTGCGTCGTCGACAGGGCGAAGCCCAGGGCCGAGGAGACGAGGATCGTGGCGCCCGTCGCGGTCTCCGCCGCGAAGCCCTGGGCGGGCCGGACCTCCGTGAGCCCCCGGCCCAGGGTGCGGATGATGCGCCAGCCGCCCATGTACGTGCCCAGGGCGATCGTGATCGCGCAGGAGAGCACGACCCACAGCTGGGGCTCGTGATGGGCCGCGGACTGCCAGCCCACCGTGATGAGCAGCAGCGTGATGATGCCCATCGTCTTCTGCGCGTCGTTCGTGCCGTGCGCCAGGGCGACCAGGGAGGAGGTGAAGATCTGGCCCCGGCGGAACCCGTCGCGACCGTTGGGCTTGCGGTCGTACCGGCGCGTCATGGCGTAGGCGATCTTGGTCGCGACGAAGGCCACGACCGCGGCGGTCAGCGGTGACAGGAGCGCCGGCAGGATGATCTTCGACAGGACGCCCGGCACGTTCACCGAGGCATAGCCCACTCCGATGATCGTCGCGCCCAGCAGACCGCCGAACAGCGCGTGCGAGGAGCTCGACGGCAGTCCCAGCAGCCACGTGAGCATGTTCCAGAAGATCGCGCCGATGAGGCCCGCGAAGATGACGAACGGGAAGAAGTCCGCGCTGATCTGCTCCTCGTGGATGATGCCGCCGGAGACGGTCTTCGCGACCTCCGTTGACAGGAGCGCACCGATGAGGTTGAGGATGGCGGCCAGAGCGACGGCCGTCTTGGGCTTGAGGGCACCCGTCGCGATGGGCGTCGCCATCGCGTTCGCGGTGTCGTGGAAGCCGTTGGTGAAGTCGAAGAAGAGTGCGAGTGCGATGACCAGCACGACGGTGAGAGTGATGACTTCCACGAACTGCCTTGGGTAGGAGGGACCGTGCGGTGCGCGACCTCCCGTGCGAGCGGCCCGCGGATGCGTCGCATTCACTGCGAGGACACCTCATCGTACGCACATATTCACCTGTTGGTGAATGTGGACGTGCTCACTCCTGCCGTGCTTCCTCCACGGAGGCGACGAGGTCGGCGGCCAGTCGGGCGGCCTCGGCGTCCGTGAGGGCGTGGGCCGTGATCCGCAGCCTGCTGGAGACCGCGTCCGGGTCCTCGACGCGGAAGTCATCGCCGGCGCGCACCAGCCAGCCGCGGGCGGCCAGCGACCGGCGCACGGACTGCGCGGGGACCGGCAGTCCGACCCACAGGCTCAGTCCGTCACCGGCAGCCGTCGGCAACCCGCTGTCGGTGAGGATCCGCGCGACGGCATCGTTGCGCTCCGCGTAGTGGACCCTCGCGTGGGCGATGCGCGCCGTCGCATCCGGAT
>DWZY01000331.1 GCA_019117325.1 Candidatus Brevibacterium intestinigallinarum | reverse complement strand
AGTCGCGCTGAAGTAGTGGTCGGCCATGGGACGGAGTCTAGGCGCTGTGGGAGAATGGTCGTCCATCCGCAGAGAGGGACTCCATGACGCGAAGCGACGGCTCGACGACCCGCACCGGGGACCCCGGACCGGACGCGGGACGCGACCGTGACGGGACGGACGCGATCGACCGCATCCTGGGTCGAGCCTCGGCGCTGGACGCGGGCGGCGTCTCACACGACGAGGCCGCGCAGCTCGACGTGCAGGACCGCTCGGCGCTGCGCCGCGTCGCCGGACTGTCGACGGAGCTCGAGGACGTCACGGAGGTCGAGTACCGGCAGCTGCGCCTCGAGCGGGTCGTGCTGGCAGGCCTCTACGAGTCCGGTCGGGCCCACGACGGCGAGACGAGCCTGCGGGAACTCGCGGCACTGGCTGAGACCGCTGGATCGACCGTGCTCGACGGCCTCCTGCAGAAGCGCGACAAGCCAGACCCCCGCACCTACCTGGGCAGCGGCAAGGCGGCAGAGCTCAAGGAGATCGTCGAGGACGTGGGGGCAGACACCGTCATCGTCGACGCAGAGCTGCCGCCCAGCCAGCGCCGCGCTCTCGAGGACGTCATCAGGGTGAAGGTCATCGACCGGGTCGCCCTCATCCTCGACATCTTCGCCCAGCACGCGAAGTCCCGTGAGGGCAAGGCGCAGGTGGAGCTCGCGCAGCTCGAGTACCTGCTGCCGCGCCTGCGCGGCTGGGGCGAGTCGATGTCCCGTCAGGCCGGCGGACGCGTCGCCGGCGGTGAGGGCATCGGCTCCCGCGGCCCGGGCGAGACGAAGATCGAGCTGGACCGCCGGCGCATCCGCACGCGCATGGCGAAGCTGCGGCGGGAGATCCGCGCGATGGAGCCCGCCCGTCGCACGAAGCGCGCGGACCGGGACCGGTATGCGATCCCATCGGCCGCGATCGTCGGATACACGAACGCGGGCAAGTCCTCGCTCCTGAACCGGCTCACCGACGCGGGCGTCATGGTGCAGAACCAGCTGTTCGCGACGCTGGACCCCACCGTGCGTCGCGCGCAGACCCAGGACGGCCGCACCTACACGCTCACGGACACGGTGGGCTTCGTGCGCAACCTGCCCCACCAGCTGGTGGAAGCCTTCCGCTCCACACTCGAGGAGGCGGCGGAGGCGGATCTCATCGTCCACGTCGTCGACGCGTCGCATCCGGACCCCACGGGCCAGATCGCCGCGGTGCGCGAGGTCCTCGCGGATGCCGGGGCGAGCGGCCTGCCGGAGCTCATCGCCTTCAACAAGGCGGACGCGGCGGATGCGACCGTGCTGACCGGACTGCTCGTCGAGCATCCGGGCTCGATCGCCGTCTCCGCGCGGACCGGCGCGGGCCTGGACATCCTCGAAGAGACGATCGCTCGGATGCTCCCCGCCCTGGCACGGGAGCTCACCGTCCTCATCCCCTTCGACCGCGGCGAGCTCACCAGTCGGATCCATGACGACGGCGTGGTCCTGGATGAGCGCTTCCTGCCGGAGGGCACCCTGCTCCAGGCACGCGTGGGTGAGGCCCTCGCCTCAGAGCTGGAGCCCTACATCCAGCCCGACATGTACGCGGGCACGGACGCACCTGCGGACGGCACGGATCCCGTGGACGGCTCGGAGCTAGCGGTTGACTCGGAGCTCTCCGACGACTCGGACCCGGCGGGTCCCCAGGACCGCGCCGGATGAGCGATGTCGGTCCTCTCCTCGAATCCGCAGTCGCAGCGGTGGGCGGCTCGGAGCGGGAGGGGCAGACCACGATGGCGCAGGCCGTCGCGAGCGCTCTCGACGCGGGCAGCCACCTGCTCGTCCAGGCGGGAACCGGCACGGGCAAATCGCTCGCGTACCTCGTGCCCGCGCTCGACCACGCGACCCGCACCGGCGACCGCGTCGTCGTCTCGACGGCGACACTGGCTCTCCAGGCCCAGATCGTCGATCGGGACCTGCCGCGCCTCATCCGCGCGGTCCGCGACGATCTGCCCCGCCGGCCCTCCGCCGCCGTCCTCAAGGGACGGCGGAACTACGTGTGCCGCTACAAGCTGGACGGGGGATTCCCCGACGATGAGGCGGGGATGCTGTTCGACTTCGGCGCTGATCGCTCGGCATCCGGTCAACCGGCTGAGCGGAGCGGTGGACCCTCGCAGCTGGGCGAGGAGATCACGCGGATCCGCAGCTGGGTGCGGACGACGGAGACGGGAGACCGCGACGATCTGCTGCCCGGCGTGTCCGACCGCGCATGGTCGCAGGTGTCCGTCAACGCCTTCGACTGCCTGGGGTCCAAGTGCCCCGCATTCGAGGAGTGCTTCGCAGAGATGGCGAAGATCCGGGCGGCCAGCGCGGACGTGGTCGTCACGAATCATGCCCTGCTCGCGATCGACGCGTTCGGCGACCATGCCGTCCTGCCGGAGCACACGGCGGTCATCATCGACGAGGCGCACGAGCTGCGCGATCGTGTGACGAACGCGCTGACCGGCAGCCTCACCGGAGCGATGATCGACCACGCGGCGTCGGCGGTGCGACGCACCGGCCTGGTCCAGGACGGCGTCATCGGGCTGCTCGAGACCGCGGGCGCGGCCTTCGAGAAGGGTCTCGACGCGGCTGAGGACGGCCTCCTGTCCGCGTGGCCGGAGGCACTTGCCGCCGGGGTCGTGCAGGTGCGCGATGCCGCCCGTCAGCTCGTTGCGGACCTGGGCACGGGATCGGGAGAGTCGGACCCCGACGCGGGACGCCAGCTGGCGCGCGCCCGCGTGCTCGAGGTGTTCGACGTCGCGACGCGGATCGCGGACCGGGCGGACAACGACGTGGCATGGGTGACCCGCTCGACGTTCCGGGAGCGGACGACCACCTCGCTGGTCGTCGCGCCGCTGTCCGTCGCCGGGACCATGCGCTCCGGGATCTTCGAGAAGTCGACCGTCGTCGCGACGTCCGCGACGCTCGCGCTGGGCGGCCGCTTCGATGCGGTCGCGGGTGCGCTGGGACTGGCCGGACCGGATGCGCCCCGCTACGACGCGATCGATGTGGGATCGCCGTTCGACTACTCGACGCAGGGGATCCTCTACGTCGCCTCGCACCTCCCGCGGCCCGGTCGCAGCGGTGCCAGTGAGGAATCGCTCGATGAGCTGGAGGCGCTCCTGCGTGCGTCGGGCGGAGGGGCGCTGTGCCTCTTCTCGTCCCGCGCTGCGGCCCAGGCCGCCGCCCAGGAGATGCGCCGGCGGACCCATCTGCCGGTTCTGGTCCAGGGCGAGGACGGGCTCTCCTCCCTCGTCAAGCGCTTCGCCACGGACGACGAGGCATGCCTCTTCGGCACACTGTCGCTGTGGCAGGGAGTCGACGTGCCCGGGCGGACCTGCCGCCTGGTCGTCATCGACCGCATCCCGTTCCCGCGCCCGGACGACCCGCTGGTGAAGGCGCGCACGGAGTCCGCGCATCGCGCAGGCGCGAACGGATTCATGTCCGTGAGTGCGACGCACGCAGCGCTGCTGCTGGCGCAGGGGGCGGGACGCCTCATCCGGTCGATGGCGGATCGCGGCGTCGTCGCGGTGCTGGACGAGCGGCTGCGCACCGCTCGATACGGGGGATTCCTGGCTGCCTCGCTGCCGCCCATGTGGCGGACGGAGGATCCGGCGCTGGTGCGCGGGGCCCTCGAGCGCCTGCGCGATGCAGAGGCTCAGGGGGCCGCAGAGGACTAGAAGGGTCTCGGCGGCCCAGAAGAAACGCCGCCGGTCGACGACGGTGTCGACCGGCGGCGGAGAGACGCCGGGGCGGCTCAGTCGATCCGGCGGATGACGGCGACGACCACACCCATGATCGTGGCGAAGTCACCGTCGATCGGGTCGTAGAACCGGTTCTGCGGCAGGAGCCACTGCTTGCCGTCCGCCCGCTTGAGGGTCTTGACGGTGGCCTCGTCGTCCAGCAGCGCCGCGACGATCTGGCCGTTGTCCGCGTCCGGCTGCCGGCGGACCACCACGAAGTCGCCGTCGCAGATCGCCGCGTCCTGCATCGAGTCCCCCACGACGTTGAGGAGGAACAGCTCGCCCGATCCCACGACCTGACGCGGCAGCGCGAAGACGTCCTCGACGTCCTGCTCCGCGAGGATGGGACCGCCCGCGGCGATCCGGCCCACGACGGGAACCATCGCCGTGTTGGGGGAGGGGTCGATCCCCTTGCGGACCTCCTCCGGCGGCGTCACGACCTCGATCGCACGCGGACGCTTGGGATCCCTGCGCAGGTATCCCAGGCGCTCCAGCTGCGACAGCTGGTGGGCGACTGAGGACAGGGAGGCGAGGCCCACCTCCTTGCCGATCTCCCGCATGCTGGGCGGGTACCCGTTCACGTACACCGCGCGCTCGATGGTCTCGAGGACCAGGCGCTGGCGCTGGGTGAGGCGGGTGTCGCCGTCCGCGGCGGACCCGCCCGGCAGCTCGAACTCCTCGCTCTGCGCCCTGCGCACTCCCTCGATCTCTTCCTCGAGGCCACTGGTCCGCGGCCTGCCCCTGCGACGCTGCTGCTCCGGAGTCATCGCCGTTCCCCTCCCATGCCTGACGGCTTCCGCCACCTGTTGTTGTCCCGGTGCGAACGCTGCGACGCGGAGCTGTGTCCGTGCCTCGTGATCGACTCATCCGCATGACCGCATCACAGACGTTCGATTCCCATCATCGCATATCCGTTCGAAAGAATCTGGACTTTCCGTCGAACGCGGTGTTCAATAGTACAAGCGTTCGAAAGCGCGCGGAGCGGCAGCGGCCGCACCGCACACTCGCAGGAGGTGGCGACATGAGTGCAGCAGTGCTCCCCATGCAGACGGCGGCAGGTGCCGCGACGATCGTGCGCGGTTCCACGGCGCCGCGCGCGGCACGCAACCGGCAGGTGTCCCCGACCCGTCGGGCCCGCCTTCTGCGCACCGTCGTCATGGCCGCCGTTCTGCTGGCTGTGCTCCTGGGCGTGTTCGCGGCCGTCTGGTCGCCCACGGCTGCGGCAGAGGAGTCCGGTCCGGCGCAGGCCACGGTCAGCGTCGTCGTGGAGGAGGGCGAGAGCCTCTGGTCCGTCGTGGTCGACCGGTCCTACGACCGGGATCCGCGCACCGTCCTCGACGAGGTCCGGACGCTCAACGGTCTGAGCACGGGGGTGGTCCACCCCGGTCAGGTCCTCGAACTGCCCGCGCGCTAAACTCCATGCGTGACTTCACTCGGCTCCCTTCCGCTGCGGGACGACCTGCGCGGCCGCTCGCCCTACGGCGCGCCCGTCATCGACGTGCCCGTCCGGCTCAACGTCAATGAGAACTCCTTCGCGGTCCCCGCGGAGGTCACCGCGGAGATCCACGCGCGCATCGCGGACATCACCGCGTCGCTCAACCGGTATCCGGACCGTGAGTTCTCCGGTCTGCGGGATCTGCTGGCCGGCTATCTGACCGGCGTCGTCCGTGGAGAGGGTGCCGCGGATCTGGCGATCACGCCGGACATGGTCTGGGCGGCGAACGGATCCAACGAGGTCCTGTTCCACATCCTCCAGGCGTTCGGCGGTCCAGGCCGGACGGTCCTCGGGTTCACCCCCAGCTACTCGATGCACCCGCTCATCACGCGCTCGACCGGTGCTGACTGGGTCGAGGTCCCGCGCGGGGAGGGCTTCGCGATCACCGCGGAGGCGGCCCGGCGGGCGATCGATGAGCACGATCCGGACGTCGTCTTCCTCTGCACCCCCAACAACCCGACCGGCAACCGCACGCCTCTGGACGTCATCGAGGCCGTGTGCGACGCGGCGCGCGGCATCGTCATCGTCGACGAGGCATACGCGGAGTTCGCGGGCCCGGACTTCCAGTCCGCACTCGCGCTGCTGCCGGGCCGTCCCCGTCTCGTCGTCTCGCGGACGATGAGCAAGGCCTTCGCCTTCGCCGGTGCGCGCGTGGGCTACGCCGCCGCGGACCCCGCACTCATCGATGGTCTGCGCCTGGTGCGGATGCCCTACCACCTCTCGACCCTCACGCAGGCCGCGGCAGAGGCCGCGCTCCAGCATCCTGACGCCCTGCTCGCGGGCGTCCACGAGCTCTCTCACCAGCGCGATCGAATGGTCGAGGAGCTGCGCGCGCTGGGCT
>DWZY01000330.1 GCA_019117325.1 Candidatus Brevibacterium intestinigallinarum | reverse complement strand
GGCAGCGCCCAGCCGCCCACGGCCAGCACCTGCGGACCCTGCTGGTCGACGAGAAGCAGGAGCAGGACGGACACGACGGTCGTCGCGCTGAGCGTCGCGATCGTGATGCCGGCCTGCACCCGCGAGCTGCGCAGCGTGATGAGCGTGGCGCCCGCCGCCAGCAGCGGCAGGATGATCGGCAGAGCGAGCAGGAGACCGGAGACGTCGATCATCGATCGTCCTCCTTCTGCTGGTCCTGGGCCGCATGACCGCCGGTCGCGTTCTCGTGCGCCTCGCGGATCCGCTCGCGCTCCTGGGGCGTCCCGTCCTCGTCGAGGTCCGGCGCGTCGTCGTCCAGAGGGTCGAGGGCCTCGTCGCCGAACTCCGTGTCCTCGTACTCGCCACTGGTGCCGGCCTCCTCACCGGCTTCACGCGTGTCGTGCGCGACCCTCATGTCCTCGAGGTCGTCCTGGAGCGACTCGTCGCGGACGAACCGCCACGAGCGGTAGATCATCGCCAGCAGGAACGCGGTGAGGCCGAACGAGATGACGATCGCCGTGAGGATGAGCGCCTGCGGCAGCGGATCGAGCATCCCGTCGGTCCCCGAGTCCGATCCGTCCGTGAGCGGCGGCCCGCCCGGTCGACCCGCGGCGAGGATGAGCAGCAGGTTCGTCGCGTTGCCCACCAGGAGGAAGCCCAGCAGCACGCGGGTGAGCGAGCGGTCGAGCATGAGGTAGATGCCGGCCGCGTACATCACACCCATCGTGAGCACCATGAGGAGGGGAACGGTCACAGTCGGCCTCCCGCGCTCGTGCCGTCGACGTCCAGCCGGTCCGTCCGCCCCAGGATCTCCCGGATCCGGTCGTACTCGCCGCTCTCCACCTCGCCGGGCAGCTCGTTGGCGATGCGCTCCTCGTCCTCGACCAGCTGGATGTCGACCTCTGCCGCGAGGCTGCGGATGATGCCCACGACCAGGCCGATGACGATGAGGTAGACGCCCACGTCGAAGATGACGGACGAGCCGAAGCTCACGTAGCCCAGCACCGGCAGCTCCGTCGACAGGTAGAACGACTGGAGCGCGGCCTCGCCCCACAGGAATCCGGCCGCGGCCGTGCCGGCGGCCAGCAGCATGCCGATGCCCATGAGCAGACCCGAGGGCAGGCGCACCGCCTCCGCGAACTCGTACCGGCCTCCGGCCAGGTAACGGGCGATGAACGCGATGCCCGCGACCAGACCCGCGGCGAAACCGCCGCCCGGCGCGTTGTGGCCGGCGAACAGGAGGTAGATCGAGAAGACGAGGAACGCGTGGAAGAGCAGTCGCACCGCGACCTCGAGCACGATCGAGCGGTTGTGGGGTGCCAGGGTGCGGCCCGCCAGCAACCAGGCCGCGCGCTTGTCCTCCGCTTCCTTCGCGGCGGTCTCGTGGTCCGGCCGCGGCGCAGCCTTCGCCAGTGACTCCTGCGGGCCGGGCGTCGCCATGCTGCGGGGACGGACGGTCTCCGTCACCGGGGTGAAGCGAGACCGGCCCTTGCGACCCCCGCTCAGCGGAGCGAGGCGGTCGCCCTGGCCGGTCACGAAAACGAGGCTCGCGACGCCGATCGCGCACGCGATGACGACGGCCAGCTCGCCCATCGTGTCCCACGCGCGGATGTCGACCAGGGTGACGTTCACGATGTTCTCGCCATGGCCTCCGTCGTAGGCCAGCCGCGGGAAGTGGACGGAGATCGGCAGGTGCTGGCGGGCGCCGATCACGACGACCGTCACGACCATCATGACGATGGCGAAGAGCACGGCGATGACCGCGCGCAGCGCCGGGTTCAACCGGCTGTCGCCGCGGCCGATGCGGGCGGGGAGTCGACGGAGCACGAACACGAAGACGACGATCGTCGTGGTCTCGACGAGGATCTGGGTGAGCGCCAGGTCGGGTGCGCCCTGCACCGCGAAGAAGACGACCATCGCGTACCCCGTGAGCCCGGAGACGACGACGGCGGCGAAGCGCTTCGTCATCTGCGTGAGCATGATCGCGGACAGCACCATGATGGCGGCGGGGAACAGCTGCACGGCGCTGTCGAGCCACACGAACTCCACCGGCCACACGTCGTTCATGAGCAGGGTGATCCCCAGCGTGGCCACCGCGACGACGTAGATGACGCCCTGGTAGAACGGCATCGAACCGCGCTGGGTGCGGGCCGTGACGGAGGCGGCCAGCCGCTCCAGCCCCGCGATGATGGCGCGGTAGCCGGCGTGGAAGTCGAGGCCGTCGGGCATCGCCGCCTGGAACAGGCTCACCTGCTTCCGCAGCGCGAACATCGTGAGGCCCGCGGCGATCGTGAGCGCGGACAGCAGCAGCGCGGGCTCGAACCCGTGCCAGAGCGCCACGTGGTACGGCTCCGGCGGGGGCGAGGCGGGGCCGATGGGCAGCGTCGACGACCACTGCGTCACCATCCGGTCGATGAGGCCCGCGGCGAACGCGCCCGCCACCGTCAGGACCGTGAGCACGGCGGGGGCGACCGTGAAGAGAGGACCGTCCGCGGCGGTGCGCGTGCACGGCTCGACACCCGGCTTGGAGGCGAAGGCGCCCCACACGAAGCGCGCGGAGTACGCGACCGTCAGCACCGATCCCAGGAACACGCCGATGAGGGCGACGACGGCGAGCTTGCTGCCGTGGTCCAGGAGGGTGCCGTACACCGCCTCCTTCGCGATGAAGCCCATCGTGGGCGGCAGGCCCGCCATGGAGGCCGCGGCGACGGTGCCGAACACCGCGATGAACGGGTAGGCGCGCCCGTACCCGGACAGCTTGCGCAGATCGCGCGTGCCCACGCGGTGGTCGATGATGCCCACCGTCAGGAAGAGGGTCGCCTTGAACATCGAGTGACCCAGCAGCAGGGCGAGCGCCGCGGTCGTGATGTCGCGGTGGCCGAACGACGCCATGACGGTCATGAAGCCCAGCTGCGACACCGTGCCGTAGGCCAGGATCAGCTTGAGGTCCGTCTCCTTGAGCGCCTGCCACCCGCCCAGCAGCATCGTGAGCAGGCCCAGCGCCACGAGGCCCTCGCGCCAGTACGGCATGTCCGCGAAGCCCGGGGCCAGGCGGAGGATCAGGTAGATGCCGGCCTTCACCATCGCCGCGGCGTGGAGGTACGCGCTCACGGGGGTGGGCGCGGCCATGGCGCCCGGCAGCCAGAAGTGGAACGGGATGAGCGCGGACTTCGAGATCGCGCCGATGAGGACGAGGACGATCGCGGTCGCGGTGAGCGGCGCCCCGTCGAAGCCGGTCGCGACGATCTCCGACAGCAGGCCGGTGCCGTACTGGACCCCCAGGAGGATCATCCCGACGAACATCGCGAGTCCGCCGAAGGTCGTGACGACGAGGGCCTGCAGCGCGGCTCTGCGCGACTGCTGGCGGCCCGCGTACTGGCCGATCAGCAGGTAGGAGAACACCGTGGTGCCCTCCCAGAAGATGAAGAGGGTGAGGAGCTCGTCCGCGACGACGAGCCCGTACATCATCGCGACGAACGCCATGAGGACCGCCGCGAAGCGTCCGATCCGCACCTCGTCCACGCCGAAGTATCGGGCGCAGTAGAGGAACACAAAGCCGCCCACACCGGTCACGAGCAGACTCATGATCCACGAGAGGGGATCCATGCGCAGGACGATCGAGAGGAGCAGGTCCGGCAGCCAGCCCAGTTCCTCGACGCGCGGCTCCGCGTCGCCGAAGATCTGGGGGATGAGCGTGAGGGAGTAGACGAGGCCCGCGAAGGGGACCAGGGAGAGGAGGACGAAGGTGGTGCGCCCCAGGAACCGGTAGAGGAACGGCGCGATCGCTGCTGCGAGGAACAGGGCTCCCAGCAGCACGCTCATCGACTCACCCCTCGCTGCTCACCGGTCTCTCGCGGTACATGATTCTTCCACAGGGGTGCGTGTCGTCACGAATCGAGATCTCGCAATCCGGACTCCGGGTTGCGCGGCGCCCTCACGAAGAGGACTATGCCCCGCACCCTTCGTCGCGCAGTGCCTCCGTGCTCCCGCAGCGACTCAGTCGTCCCGCAGCTGCTGGACGGAGACGAAGAAGCCAGCCTCGTCGACCGCGGCGCCGCCCGCCGCGGTCATGATCGCCGCGGCGCACGTCTCGAGGGTGCGGATCGCGTGCGCACGGATCGCCCGCAGCTCGTCGTCGATGTCGGGGAACCGGCCCACGTTGTCCGTGTCCACCCACCGCAGGGTGTAGACGATCTGCGGGGTGGGCAGGTGCTCGACCAGCGACGGCGGGAGGTGCTCGTCCTCGTGGACCTGGATCTCGAGGAAGCCCGCGCGGGGCCCCAGGTCCTCCTCGAGGGGGACCTCGACGGCGTACGCGTCCAGCTCGGCGGGCTCCGGGTGGGCCTCTCCCCGCTGACCCTTGGGCGGACGGGGGTGCCGGGCCTGCGGTGCGACGCGCGCCACGTGGGCCAGCAGCAGGTCCGGCGGCAGCCAGTTGGACGAGTAGATGAACAGGTTGGGCGTCAGATCCGGGTCGGGGTGGAGGATGCGCACACCCATCCCGGGCTCGTCCGCCAGGCGCACGGCCAGGCGCAGACGGCGGGCGACAGCGATGACTTCATCGAGCACGCGCCCCTCCTCGCGGCAGGGCAGACCCTGCGGGAAGGCCGCGGCCAGGCCGTCGACGTCCGGCAGCCACTCCGGCGGTGGGACCGGCTCGCGGTCGCGCGGACAGGACAGCGCGTAGACCGCACTCGCATCCGCCGGCAGCGACAGGTTTCGCGCCATCGGCGCGTCGACCGGGAATGGGCCGGACAGCTGCGAGTGCCGGGACAGGCGGTACGCGCGCGCCCCGCCCTCTCCGGGCAGCGGATCACCCGCGGACAGTCGGGGGCGGAGGTTCCTCAGCAGGCCGACGACGTCCGTGGGCTCGAGGTCCGGGTCCAGCAGGAGCAGGTGCGAATCCGCGAACGCCGCCAGCCGGGGATCGCGTCCGGAGCCTCTGGCAGGCCCGGGTCCCGAATGTCCGGCGGACATCGTGCTCACTCCGTCGCGGCCGGTCGGAACTCGGCCGAGAGGTAGAAGTCGCGGTGGGCGCGCGAGGCGGTGGGCCCCCGCTGCCCCTGGTACCGGTTGAGGTTGCCGACGGACCCGTACGGCGACGCCGAGGCCGAGGACATCCGGAAGAAGCACAGCTGGCCGATCTTCATGCCGGGCCACAGCGTGATGGGCAGGGTCGCGACATTCGACAGCTCGAGAGTCACATGACCGGTGAAGCCCGGATCGATGAAGCCCGCCGTCGAGTGGGTGAGCAGACCCAGCCGGCCCAGCGAGGACTTGCCCTCGAGGCGCGCCGCGACATCGTCGGGGAGGGTGACGAGCTCCAGCGTCGCCGCCAGCACGAACTCGCCCGGGTGGAGCACGAACGGCTCTCCGTGGTCCACCTCGATGAGACGCGTCAGCTCGGGCTGATCGGTCGCCGGATCGATGACCGAGTACTTGTGGTTGTCGAACAGGCG
Organism: Candidatus Brevibacterium intestinigallinarum; assembly: GCA_019117325.1. GTDB lineage: Bacteria > Actinomycetota > Actinomycetes > Actinomycetales > Brevibacteriaceae > Brevibacterium > Brevibacterium intestinigallinarum. Next base: position 4,426 of record DWZY01000330.1, on the reverse strand, counting down.
GAAGCTGCGGTCGAGGCACACGTCGACGCTGGCGGGCTGCACGAGCTCGGGATCGAAGGGGTCGAGCGACACGCGGCCCGCAGCGATCTCTGCCCGGATGTCACGATCTGAGAGGAGGCTCACCCCGCCACAGTACCGCGCGGAACCTGCCCGCGTGCACCCGGTCGTCCACCCCGGTCATTCACAGAAATGACACACGCTCTCTCGATACAGCGCCCATCATGCTATACAGTTGCATCGAGTACGCCCGCGCACGTTGGTGCCTTCCCCTTTCAGCCAGAGGGTGCCGGGAGGATTTGCCGACTGCGCGGTCGTGTGCCACACCGACCGAAAGGCATCACTGTGAAGACTTCCAAGAGTCTTGTTCTTGCCCCCGCAGTAGCCGTCGCGGTGTCCGGCCTGATCGCCGTTCCCGCTTTTGCTTCCGCTGCTTCCACCCCGTCGGAGAGCTCCGATTCGATCGAGCTGCCCGACCACATCCCCACGGGCGGTCCCGCGACCGTCCAGCCTCCGCAGAGCCCCGATGGCTCGGCCGGCGCGACCGAGTCCTCCGACGCCAGCGAGTCCGCTTCGGCCTCCGAGTCCGCGACCGAGGCCCCCGAGGCCGGCACGCCCGAGGCGATCCTCGAGACCGATCAGGTCTCGCAGGCGGACATCGCGGACAAGAACAAGGGCATCCGCTTCTCCGGCACCGGTTTCACCCCTGAGGGCGAGGCGACCGTCACGGTCGTCGGCACCGAGGGCACCCCGTACAAGCCGAAGTCCAAGCTCACCGTCACGGAGGACGGCGAGGTCAACGGACGCTACTTCTTCACGGCATCGGAGGGCGCGAAGGTCCCCACCGGCACCTACACGCTCTTCCTCACGGACCTGAAGTCCGAGCAGGAGTCGGAGAAGGTCGAGTTCGAGGTCGTGGAGAAGGTCGACGAGTCGGCCACCCCCACACCCACGGAGACCGCAACCGAGTCCGCCTCGCCCACTCCGACGGAGACGGCCACGGAGTCGGCTTCTCCCACGCCCACGGAGACCGCAACCGAGTCGGCCACCCCCACGCCCACGGAGTCGGCCACGCCGACCGGTGAGCCCACGCAGACTCCGACCGGTGAGCCCACGCAGACTCCGTCCGCGCAGCCCACGCAGACGGATGAGCCCCGGCAGCCGCTGCAGACGCCGTCGGCGACGCCCTCGCAGACCCCCGAGGCGACCCAGACTCCGTCTGCAACGCCAACGGAGACCACCGAGGCGACCGAGACCCCGTCCGCGACTCCGACGGACGATCCCACCGCCGAGGCCGTCGATCCTCAGCTCGCGATCGACCCGACCGAACTGACCTCTGAGGCGTTCTCGTCCTCGGACGGCGGCGTGACGGTGTCCGTGACGGACGCCGCGCCGGAGTCGAAGGTCGCGCTCACGATCACGCACGCCCAGGGCAAGGTCTCCCGCTTCGAGGCGGAGAAGACCGTGAACGCCGAGGGCACCGCGGTCTTCGAGCTGCACCCCGAGGGCAAGGCCGTCCTGGGCGAGTACAACGTGACCGTCGATGTCGAGGGGGCCGAGGATCTCACCGGCGCCTTCACGGTCGTGACGAACGGCACCGAGGTCGAGCGCGATGACGACGAGGACGACGCCCAGGGCGGCGACTCGGGCGAGGGCTCGGACTCCGGCGACAAGGGCTCCGACTCCGGCAGCAACGGCGGGGGATCCGGCTCGGACAACTCGCGCTCCGGGAACGCAGCGGATCTCCCCCGCACCGGTACCGAGCTGACGGGTGTGGCGCTGGGCGCTGGCCTGCTGGTCGTGGGTGCCGCCGCAGTGGTCCTCACGCGTCGTCGCGGCGCGTCGTCCGACCCCGCGGAGAACTGATCCGATGACCGGCGGCGGAGGGCCGTCCAGTCGCAGCGAGTCCTCTCTGGACCTGAGCGGCATCCGGCTCTCCCGCCAGCCGCTCAGCCTCCAGCCGCTGCACGGCGGTGACGCACTCGTCCTCATGGGACGCGAGGACGATGTCACCGCCGTGCTGCGCGCGGTTGAGACCCTGCCCGGGGTCTCACCGGTGCCCGCGCCCGCGACGACCGGACGCGGCGCGCGGGAGCGGATGGGGCGCTGGCTTGCCACCATCACCGGCGTCCGGGACGCGGCCCATCAGCAGGCCGCGCTCACCGACGCCGGCCTCGCCGCGGACATCGGTCCGCGCACACGCATGTCCGCCCTGGACACGACCGGGCGCGCCCGCGTGCGCATCGCCGCGGTCTCGCTCCTGGGCGCCCACGCACCCGGCACGACGCATGTCGTCCTCGACGCGCCCCTGAACAATGTTCCCGGGCATCAGCGTGCCGGCCTGCGCTCGACGCTGTCCCGCGCGCTCCAGACGCATTCACTGGGCGCCATCCTCTCAACGGACTCCCCCGTCGATGCCCTCGTCCTCGACGCTCGCACGATCGAGCTCGATGCGCAGCAGGTGGCGCAGGAGGGCGATCCCACCACCATCCTCGGCATGCCCCGCGGCGGTCTGTCCGCCTCGCTGGCGCGCGCGAACGTCATGTCCGGCCTGGCTCGGCGCGGCTGGCTGAGCATCGGCCACTCGCAGGTGCGCCGCCGCACGGACCTGGACGGCAAGGTGTACCTGGCGATCCCCACGGACGCCGTCGCCCTGTCCGTCGACGAGTTCGACCCCTCCTTCCGCGGCGAGTTCGTCTTCGAGACGATCGTCATCGGGATCCGCGACGACGGGAACGTCCTCCAGGTCCGCCTCTCCCCCGTCGACAACGAGGCCGGCCTGCCGCTGGTCGTCGACGTCCTCGACGCCTCCCCCCGCCGCGCCTGGACCGCGATCACGCCCGCCCTGGGCGGCGAGGCGGACACGACGGAGACGGCACCCGCCGAGGTCGCGGCCAGCCCCGAGACCAGCCCCAGTCCTGCAGCCGAGCCGGCCCCGGCCTCGGCGTCGTGGGCTCTGCTGCACCCGGGTCTGGGACCGGACCTCGAGACCCAGCTGGGTCGCATCCGCATGGGCTCGCGCCTGTGGGCGGAGGTGGACACCCAGCGGATCCACGTATGGTCGGTCGAGGTGTGATCGACGAAGGGACCGGCACAGTGGGAGCACAGACCTCCGCCCAGCGCGCTCGGCGGCTGGCGATCGCCGGGCTGCTCGTCATCGTGCTGACCGTCGCCGCCGTCCCCGTGCTGGGGTTCGTCGCCTACGGTCCCGCCCGCAGCGTCTCCGCCTACTTCGACGCGCTCGAGGACGGCGATGCGGCCGCCGCTCTCGACCGCCTGGTGCTGGGCGAGATCACGGACGGCTGGGCGCTCACCGACGACGCGCTGCGGGGTGCGCCCTCGCTGCCCACCCGCCTCACCGTCACGCACGTGGAGGTCGACGGGAACCGCGCCACGGCGGACGTGCGCTACGACCTGGCCGGCACGACGCGCTCGCAGTCGCTCTCCCTGGTCCGCCGGCCCGGGCTGTGGGGCCTGTTCCCCCAGTGGCTCATCGATCCCGGCGAGCTGCCGCGGCTGGACCTCGTGGTCGACGGCGCCTCGACCCTGCACCTCAACAGCGCGGACGTCCCCGTGCCCCGCGACGGGCTGCCCGTCCTCTTCCCCATCGAGTACAGCACGGGGTTCGCGGAGGACTACTTCCGCTCGGACGTGCAGCAGGCGGTGGTCGACGGCACGGAGCCCGAGGTCGAGGTCCGCCTGGCCGCCGAGCCCACCCCCCAGCTGGGCACCGAGGTCGAGGCCCTGGTCCGCGAGCACCTCGATGAGTGCGTCACCGCGACGACGCTCATGCCGGAGGGGTGCACGTTCGGGCTGGACTCGGTGAATGATTTCCAGGGCGACGTCGAGTGGGAGATGGTCGAGTACCCGGACGTGCGCCTCACGTCCGAGCGCCGTCGCCTCGTCACCGCTCCCGCGCAGGGCGTCGCGCACATCACTGGCACGTATAGGGACATCGTGACGGCGGCGGAGATGGAGCTGGACGAGGATGTCCCCTTCACCTTCACGGCCTCCGTCACCGTCGTCGACGGTCAGCCGCGCATCCAGCCGCTGGAGGCGAGCCTGTCCGGCGAGTCGGACGGCGGGAGCCTGGGCGGGGAGTAGCGCTCAGACGTTCGTGCCGCGCAGATCCAGGTGGAGGTGCGAGTCGCCGCCGGGCTCCAGCACGACGGGGATGCCCCAGTCCTGCTGGTAGAGGTGGCAGGCCGCGTGGAGCGGGATCTCGCCGCCGGGCTCGCCGTCGCAGGCCGCCGCGCGCACCGTGATGTGGAGGACGCCGGAGGCGACCTCCGGGTTGAGCGTGAGGGACCGGGTGAGCCCGTCCTCGCCGCCCGCGCCTGCGGTGATGAGCTCCGGCGGCGTCGAGGACACCTGCAGGTGCGTGGGGTCGCCCCACCGGTCGTCGAGCTTCTGGCCCGCGGGCACGGTG
>DWZY01000329.1 GCA_019117325.1 Candidatus Brevibacterium intestinigallinarum | reverse complement strand
GCGCCGCAGGGGTCGTCGCGCTTCTCGTTCCCGGTGCCCATGCTCACGACTCCTCCTTCGACTCGAGTCCGAATCCGCGGTCCTGCGCGTAGTCCGCCAGGAGCTCCCGCAGCTGCCGCCGCCCGCGGTGCAGGCGGGACATGACCGTGCCGATCGGAGTCCCCATGACCTCCGCGATCTCCTTGTACGGCATGCCCTCGACATCCGCGTAGTAGACGACCATCCGCCGGTCCTCCGGCAGGGAGGACAGGGCGTCCGTCACGTCGGAGTCCGGCAGGTGGTCGAGGGCGACGAGCTCTGCGGAGCGGCCTTCGGACGAGGTGTGGCTGGCGGCGCGGTGGAGCTGCCAGTCCTCGACGCCCTCGCCGCTGGACTCCTGCGGCCTGCGCTGCTTCTTGCGGTAGTTGTTGATGAAGGTGTTCGTGAGGATCCGGTACAGCCACGCCTTGAGGTTGGTCCCGGGCGTGTACTGGTGGAAGGCCGCGTACGCCTTCGCGTAGGCCTCCTGCACCAGGTCCTCCGCGTCAGCCGGATTGCGCGTCATGCGCAGTGCGGCGCCGTAGAGCTGGTTGACGTACTCCAGCGCGTCGCGCTCGAAGCGCTCGTGGCGCTCGTCGTCTGTCTCCGCTGCGGGCGGATGGGCGATCTCAGTCATCGCATCCCATCGTAGGCCCTCGCTGAGCCTCTCTGTCGTGTCAGTCGGCACGGCCACCTCCTTGCATCACGGGAACGCTCCCTCCCCCGCCCGTATTCCGAGGACGATATGCTGTGGCACAGACCGCATACCCTGCTCGGAAGGATCCACCGTGAACCCTGTCCGCCTGCTCGCCCGTCCCCTGCTCGCCAGCGCCTACATCGCGAACGGCATCGCCCGGGTCCGTGACCCGCGCGCCTCCGTCGAGTCGACCGAGGCCGTCCTCTCCCTCGCCCGCAGGTTCGTCGACCTGCCGGTGGGCCCGGAGACCGTCGCGCGCGCCTGCGGAGCCGCACAGGCCGGTGCCGGTGCCCTGCTGGCGATCGGCCGGTTCCCCCGCGCCGCCTCCGCCGTCCTCGTGAGCACCTACGTCATGGACCTCGCGGGCGATGCGCTGAGCAGCGGGAAGGCGCAGACGAAGGAGGAGAAGGCTGCACGGCGCAATGAGCTGCTCATGCGCTCCTCGATGCTGGGCGGCGCGCTGCTGGCCAGCGTCGACACGGCCGGCCGCCCGGGTCTCATGTGGCGCGCCCAGCACGCCGCCGAGGACCTGCGGAAGAACATCGAGAAGACCTCCGCGAAGGCGGTCGACGCCGTCACGCCGCGTTGATGGCGGACGTCTCCTCCTCCCGCTGGGAGGCACCCGCGACCTCGGCCCCCGTCCACGCCGAGGTCGTGGTCCCCGGCTCCAAGTCGCTCACCAATCGCTACCTCGTCACCGCGGCGGCCGCGGACGCGCCGTCGATCATCCGCAACCCCCTCGTCAGCCGCGACACCCAGCTCATGATCGATGCGATCCGCAGCCTGGGCGCCGGGGCCACGACGGACGACCGCGGGGACCTGCGGGTGACTCCGATCCCCGCTCCCGAGGCCGCGACCGGGTCCCCGGCCCCGCTCACCGTGGACTGCGGGCTGGCGGGCACCGTCATGCGGTTCGTGCCGCCGCTGGCCGCGGCGACCGGCCGCCCCGTCCGCTTCGACGGCGACGAGACGGCCTACACCCGCCCCATGTCGACACTGCTCGACGCGCTCACGGCGCTGGGCGTCCAGGTGGAGTCCGCGGACGGCCGTCTGCCCTTCACCGTGACCGCGCCCGGCGGGGTGCGCGGCGGCCACGTGCAGATCGATGCATCCGCCTCCAGCCAGTTCGTGTCCGGACTGCTGCTGTCCGGCGGCCTCTTCGACCTGGGCGTCGACGTCACCCACACGGGTGACGCACTGCCCTCGCGCCCGCACATCGACATGACGATCGAGGTGCTCGCGGATGCAGGGGTGACGGTCGAGGAGCCGCAGCCCGGGCACTGGGTCGTGGAGCCGGGCCGCCCCCGCGGCCTGGATGTCGTCGTCGAGCCCGACCTCTCGAACGCGGCCCCCTTCCTGGGTGCCGCGCTGGTGACCGGCGGGACCGTCACGATCCCCCACTGGCCGGCGCACACGACGCAGGCGGGCGACGAGTTCCGCCGCATCGCCGTCGCGTTCGGCGGCTCCGTGTCGCTGACCCGCGCCGGGCTGACCGTCACGGGTCCCACGACGCTGTCCCCGGTCGACCTGGACCTCTCACACGTGGGCGAGCTGACGCCCGTGACCGCGGCGGTCGCCGCGTTCGCGAACGGGACCAGCACGCTGCGCGGCATCGGTCATCTGCGCGGCCATGAGACGGACCGGCTGTCCGCCCTGACGACGGAGCTCACCAAGGCCGGCGCGGATGTCGAGGAGGCTCCGGACAGCCTCACCATCCGCTCCGCACCGCACCAGCCGTCCGTCTGGGGCACGTACCACGATCACCGCATGGTCATGGCCGGCGCGATCATCGCGCTGCGCGTGCCCGGCACGGTGCTGGACGACCCGGGCACCGTCGCGAAGACGATGCCGGACTTCATGGACCTGTGGGAGCAGGCCGTGGGCGTCTGAGCGCGGGGTCGCCATGGGACGCTCCATCACTCGCGAGGAGGACTACCGCCCCCGGCCCAGCCGGCGCGGCAGTCGCCCGCGCACCAAGCGCCGCCCGGACTACGCGGATGCGGTCCCCGGGGTCGTCGTCTCCGTCGACCGGGGCCGCTTCCGGGTGGTCCCGGGCACGGACCTGGCCACGGCCTCGGCGGATGCCCCCGTCCTCACGTGCGTCCGTGCCTCGCACCTGCGCAAGCGGTCCATCGTGCCCGGCGACCGGGTGACGATGACCGGCGACACCACCGGCGCGGACGGCACCCTGGCCCGCATCGTGACCGTCGCGGAGCGGACGACAGTGCTGCGGCGGTCCTCGGACGACACCGACCCCACCGAGCGGGTGGTCGTCGCGAACGCGGACACCCTGGTCGTCGTGACGGCCACCGCGGACCCGGAGCCCTCGTGGGGCTTCCTCGACCGGACGGCGGTCGCCGCGCTCGACGCGGGCATCCGCCCCCTCATCGCGGTGACGAAGACAGATCTGCGTCCCGCCACCGAGGTGCGGGAGAGGTTCGCGGATGTCGATGTCGAGATCGTCGAGTGCGGCTTCGGCGCGGATGGCAGGCCCCGGATCGATGCGCTGCTGCCCCACCTCGTCGAGCGGCAGAGCGTCCTGCTGGGGCATTCCGGCGTGGGCAAGTCGACGCTCATCAACCGGCTGGTCCCCGGCGCGGACCGGGCGACGGGCGAGGTGAGCGAGTCGAGCGGCACCGGGCGCCACACCTCCTCCTCGACGTGGGCACTGCCGCTGCCGCAGGGCGGCTGGGTCATCGACACGCCGGGAGTGCGCAGCTTCGGTTTGGCGCACGTCGACCCGGACTCGGTCGTCGCGGCGTTCGCGGAGCTGGCGCCCGCCACCGCAGACTGCCCGCGCGGGTGCACGCACGCGGCGGGAGCCATCGGCTGCGCACTGGACGCGTGGGTCGAGGACGGGCACGCGGGCAGCTCCGGAGCCCGTCGGCTCGACTCGCTGCGACGTCTGCTGGGCAGCCTCTCTCGCACCGCGGGGCCCTGAGCGCGGCAGGGCCTGGCCCCGCAGCGACCAGGTGCGCTGCAGAGTCCTGACCGCGCTGCGGACGGGCACTCCCAGCGGTCCGGGGATCCCTAGACTGGGGCCATGACCGTCGCAGATGACCTCTCCCTGGCCCTGTCTCTTGCGGATGCGGCAGACTCGCTCGCGCTGCCGCGCTTCGACGCGCACGACTTCGCCGTCGAGTCGAAGCCCGACCTCACTCCCGTGACGGAGGTGGACCGCGCCGTCGAGCAGCTGGTCTCCCAGCGGCTCGCGGACGAGCGCCCGGACGATGCCCTGCTGGGCGAGGAGTTCGGCTCGCGCGGGTCGGAGGGCGGTCGCCGCTGGATCATCGACCCGATCGACGGAACCAAGAACTTCGTGCGCGGCGTGCCCGTGTGGGCCACTCTCATCGGCCTCTACGACGGCGAGGAGCCGCTCGTGGGAGTCGTGAGCGCGCCCGCGCTGGGCCTGCGCTGGTGGGCGAGCGCCGGGGGCGGAGCGTTCCGCTCCGTGCGCGGCGGGCAGGCCCAGCGGCTGGGAGTCTCTCGGGTCGGGGACCTGGCCGATGCCTCGGTGTCCTACTCCTCGCTGAGCGGCTGGCAGGAGCGCGGCCTGCGGGACGGCCTCCTGGGTCTCTTCGATGACGTGTGGCGCACGCGCGCGTACGGCGACTTCTGGTCCTACATGATGGTGGCCGAGGGCGTCGTCGAGATCGCGGCGGAGCCGGAGCTCGAGCTCTACGACATGGCCGCGCTCGTGCCGATCGTCACGGAGGCTGGCGGCACCTTCACGGGTCTGGACGGGAGGTCGGGACCGTTCGGTGGGGATGCCATCGCCAGCAACGGCCTGCTCCACGAGGCCGCTCGCACGCGCCTGAACGGGGCCGGCGCATGAGCGGGAAGGTCAGCCAGACCCGCACAGTCCTGCCCGGCAGCCAGTCCGGCGAGCAGCCGCTGTGGCACCGGATGTCCGAGGCGGCGGGACTCATCAGCCCCACCGGTGAGGTGCAGGAGACGATCTTCGGTCGGATGACGGCCCTCGCGCTGTCGTGCGATGCGGTCAACCTGGGGCAGGGCGCGCCGGGCGATCCCACACCGGACTTCCTGGTCGAGGCGGCGCACGAGGCGATGCGCGTCGGCGCGAACCAGTACCCGCCGCCGCAGGGGGCGCCCGCGCTGCGCGAGGCGATCGCTCAGCAGCGCCTGCGGGACTGGGGCCACCGCGTCGACGCGCGGGACGTCCTCGTGACGACCGGCGCGACCGAGGCCCTCACCGCTGCGATCGTCGCCCTGGCTCCCCCGGGAACGGACATCGTCGTCCTGGAGCCCTACTACGACTCGTACGCCGCAGCAGCGGCGCTGGCGGGTGCCCGGCTGGTGCCGGTGGGCCTCGACATCGATGCGGACGGCGCGCGGGTCGACGTCGACCGGCTCGCCGCGGCAGTGACGGAGTCGACCTCGATCGTCCTCGTCAACACCCCGCACAACCCCACCGGGCTGGTCCTGTCGCAGGACGAGATCGTCCGGATCGGCGCACTCGCCGAGGCCGCGGACGCCTGGCTGCTGACCGATGAGGTCTACGAGCACCTCGTGTTCGACGGGACCCACACGGCGCCGGCCGCGGTGCTCGATGACCCGCGCGTCGTGACGGTGTCCTCGGCGGGCAAGACGTTCAATGCGACGGGCTGGAAGATCGGCTGGGTGATCGCCTCGCAGGAGGTCCTCACCGCCGTCCGCGCCGTCAAGCAGTACCTCACGTTCGCGACGGGTGCACCCTTCCAGCCAGCGGTCGCGAACGCGCTGACCGACCATGCGGACTTCGGTGCGGAGAACGCGCGGGCCCTGGCCGCGAAGCGCGACGTGCTCGTCTCTGCACTGCGGGAGGTGCCCGGTATGCGGGTGACGCCTGCGGCCTCGGGCTACTTCGTCCTGGCCGACCTCCGCGAGCTGGCCCGCGAGCAGGGGCTGCCCGCGGACGCCTTCGCCCTGAACGAGCGCCTGAGCCGGGAGATGGGGGTCACGGGCATCCCGGGATCCGCGCTGTGCGCGGCCGACTCCCCCACTGCCCGGGCACTCGAGTCCGTCATCCGCTACTCGTTCTGCCGGACGGCCGCCGAGGTCGAGGAGGCTGCCGTGCGCCTGCGCGCCTTCGCGCAGGGATAGGGCACGCGCGGTCGGCCCGCGGGCTGCCTCGCACCCACCTCTGAATGCAGCTGTGCCCCGGGTCGTTGACCCGGGGCACAGCTGGTGATGCGATCAGTCCCCCGCGCGAAGCGGGGAATTCGTCATCAGGCCTTGACGGCCTCGATGTCGATCTCGAGCGTCACCTTGTCCGAGACGAGCAGCTCGCCGCCCTTGAGCACGGCGTCGAAGTCCATGCCCCAGTCCTTGCGGTTGATCTTCGCGGTGGCGGAGAAGCCAGCGACGGTGTTGCCGTTGGGGTCCTCGGTCGCCCCACTGAACTCGGCCTTGAAGGAGACCGGCTTCGTGACGCCGCGCATCGAGAGGGTTCCCTCGAGGTCGAACTCCTCGCCGTCGAAGTTCGAGATCCCGGTCGACTGGAAGACGACCTTCGGGTTCTCCTCGGCCAGGAGGAAGTCACCGGACTGCAGGTGCCCGTCACGCTGCTCGTTGCCGGTCGTGATGGACGAGGCGTCTGCCTCAGCGGTCACGGTGCTGTTCTCGAACTCGTCAGCGACCTCGATCGCGCCGCCGATGACGTCGAACTGGCCGCGGACCTTCGACACGCCGGCGTGGCGGGCGATGAAGGTGAAGGCGGAGTGGACGGTGTCGACGGTCCAGGTGCCGGCGGTGAGGTTCGTGGGCAGTGCAGTCATGGTGTCTCCTACGGTGTGTGCGGTTGGGACGACAAGAATCATGTTAGTTAAAGTTTCAACCAGCTGCAAGAGCAGATTTCTGTGACCTGTCGCACAGGCTATCGACCCGACGCCTGGCGACCTATTCGATCATGTGTTCTAATCGATGCATGCGATGGACGAGCCAGTCGACGACCGCACCTGCCGGAGACCTGCAGATCCCCGGTCTGCTGCAGACGACCCGAACACCGGACTTCGCGGGCGTCCGCTTCCATGAGGTGCGTGCGAAGTCAGCGCTCAACAAGGTGCCCACGCGCAGTGCGATGCCGTTCCCGTGGACGGTGAATCCGTATCGCGGGTGCTCACACGCGTGCGTCTACTGCTTCGCGCGGAACACCCACACGTACCTGGACCTGGACTCCGGCGAGGACTTCGACCGGGAGCTGGTCGTCAAGGTCAACATCGCGGACGTGCTGCGGGCGGAGGTGTCCCGGCCCAGCTGGCGGCGCGAGCACGTGGCGCTGGGCACCAACACGGACCCGTACCAGCGCGCCGAGGGCCGCTATCGGCTGATGCCGGGCATCGTTGAGGCACTGGCGGACTCCGGCACTCCCCTGTCGATCCTCACGAAGGGCACGCTGCTGCGGCGGGATCTGCCGCTGCTGCGCACCGCAGCGGATGCCGTGCCCGTCGACCTGGCGATGTCGATCGCCGTCTACGACGACGCCCTGCAGGACAGCCTCGAACCGGGCACCCCCACGACGGCGGCACGCCTGGCGACTGTGCGGGCTGCGGCGGACCTGGGCTTCCGGGTCCGCGTCTTCCTCATGCCGGTCCTCCCCTACCTCACGGATTCGACCGACCGGCTCGACGATGCACTCCGCCGGATCAAGGATGCCGGCGCAGACAGCGTCGTCTACGGGGCCCTGCACCTGCGCCCGGGCGCACGCGAATGGTTCTTCCGCTGGCTGGACGAGCACCGGCCCGACCTGCGGAGTGCGTACGAGGGCATGTACGCCCGGTCGGCCTACGCGCCCCGGGCGTACCGCCGCATGCTCGCCCAGCGGCTCGGGCCGCTCCTGCAGCGGTGGGGACTCGCAGCCCAGCACGACGATGACCACGGCAGCGCCCCTGCCACGGCCTCGGGAACACGGGTGGCCCGGGGGCCGCGTCTCGCCCCAGGGGCGACAGCCGCGGCGCGTTCGAGTGCGCAGGCGGACCAGGAGCAGCCCGCGCTCTTCTGACTGCCGCGAGGGCTCAGAACCAGGCGTCGGCCAGCAGCTGGAGTGACCGGTCCCGGACCTGCGGGTCGTATGCGTAGGTGACGGTGATGAGCTCATCCGCACCGGTGCGGTCAACGAACTCCTCGAGCTGGCGCGTGACCGTCTGCGGTGATCCCACCGCAGCGATCTGGAGCATGGGGTTCCGGTCCCCGCCGCGGGTCGCAATGTCCGCCGGATCGACCGCCGGCTGCAGCCGGCGCCTGCCGCCCGTGCGCAGATCCAGGAACATCTGCTGGACGACGGTGAACTCCCGCGCCGCGGCCTCGTCCGTGTCCGCGACCATGACGTTGATGCCCGCCATGACCCGGGGCTCCTCGATCTGCGCGGTGGGTGACTCCGTCGTGAAGGAGTCGCGGTAGACCCGGATCGCCTGGTCGAGCTGATCCGGTGCGAAGTGGGAGGCCACAGAGAACGGCAGCCCCAGCTGGCCCGCGATCGCCGCACCGTTGACCGTCGAGCCCAGGACCCAGATGGGGACCTCCATGCTCTGCGAGACAGCGGAGACGATCGGTGTGCTGTGCGCACGCCCCTGCTCGCCCAACCAGCCCTGGAGGTCGTAGATGTTCTGGGCGAAGGCCTGCGGCTCTGCAGAGGAACGGGCCAGCGCCTGCGCCGTCATCTGGTCCGTGCCCGGCGCGCGGCCCAGGCCCAGGTCGATGCGGTCGCCGTGCATGTTCGCGAGCGTCCCGTACTGCTCCGCGACCATGAGCGGCGCGTGGTTGGGCAGCATGACGCCGCCGGCGCCCACCCGGATCCGCTCTGTCGCTGCCGCGGCGTGCGAGATGAGCAGGGCGGTGGCGCTCGAGGCCAGGTTGACGGTGTTGTGGTGCTCTGCGAACCACAGACGGGTGTAGCCCAGCCGGTCGGCCAGCTGGGCGGAGCTGACGGATGCGGCGATCGCCTCACGGGCGCTCGACCCCTCGGAGATGGAGACGAGGTCGAGGATGCTGAGCGGAACGGACACGGATGAGTCTCCTGACGGCAGGGTGAGGGTTCGTCAGAGACAACCGCGCGGCCTCGGGCGGCTATTCCCCTGGCTCACACTGTGAGCCGCAGGCTGGACAACTCAGGCACCAGCCTCCGCCGCGGCAGTCGGCGCGGTCTCGTACGCCGATCCTCCGTCCTCTGTGGCTTCGAGCAGCTGCACGATCAGCCCCTGGTTGGTCGCGATCTCCTGCTCGAGGACGCCGGGCACCTGCTGAAGGAGGGCGAAGCGCTGGCGGACGGTCGGCACGTGGAGCGCCTCCGCGACCTGGATCGAGCGTCGCGGGATCTCCAGCCAGTCCGCGATCTGGTCTCCGTGGATCATGCGGATCTGCGCTTCCGTCCGTTCGCGCAGCGGCTCGACGGGCAGCCCCAGCACGAGGCCCAGCTGCTGGCTGACAGCGTCGACCAGCGCATCCACGAGCGCGCGGGAATCCGCGTTGGGCGTCCCGGCGACTGCAGTGATGGCCTCGACCATCGGCTGGGACGATTCGTGGTCGTCCAAGCCCTCCAGCAGGTCAGCGGGGATGCCCAGCAGACCACCCACTGCGCGCCAGAAGCCGTAGACATCGTGCAACTGCTCCGTCGAGAGCGAGTAGCCCATTCCGTCCAGGCCCCGGTAGGGGACGTACGTGAAGTCGAACCAGGTGCGCAGCATGTCGATCGCGTTGATCGGCTCACCGAAGTCATGGTTTCCGTCGCCGCGAATGCGGTGCTGCGCGCGAGAGAACGCGTGCATCGCTCGGACCATCCCCGTGTGCTCGAAACCGCCGCCGCCGGGCTTCAGCGCGTCCTCGAAGTAGAGGTGGTAGAGCCAGTTCCGGGTGTCCGTCAGCCTGCGCAGCGCACCGTCGACCAGGCGTCCGGTGGCCGTGAGCACCGTCGCGATGGCAGGCGAGGAATAGGTGTTCGTGAGGGAGCCCGGGCCCAGCGCAACGCTGTGGTCCAGGATGGGGATGCTGAGGATGACGCGGCGCGCTCGCGCGACGAGCTCCCAGTCGACGTCCGCCAGCGAATCCGTCATGTCCGCGAGGAAGGCCCGGACGGCGGGGGCATCGTCGCCTGCCGCCGCGCCGGTCGCCAGAGCGGCGCGCAGCTGCTTCATGTGCGCCGCACGCGTGGCGGGATCCGCGAACAGATCGTCCGCCACCGGGGCGCCCTCATGGAAGGCCCGGCGGAACCGGTCGCCCAGCTCCTCACCGAATCGGTCAGTGAAATCTGCCTCGCTCCCCCGGAGCCGGGGCCACGGCTGCACAGTCATGGATGCTCCTTCGAATCCCTGGTGTGCGCCTCACACTAGCGCCGCAGAGCTGAAGAGTAAACAGGTGTTCAGCGCACTCGACGCCCCTCTCGGTGAGCGACTCGGAGGCATCGTGAATGAGAAGAACCCCCAGCCTGTGGCTGGGGGTTCTTCCTTCTCTGTGGCGGGGGAGGGATTTGAACCCTCGACCTCCGGGTTATGAGCCCGGCGAGCTACCGAACTGCTCCACCCCGCGTTGCAATGACTACTCTACGTGAACTCCGGGTGGCCACCAAATCGACGGCCGGTGATGCGCGACACATCAGCGCTGATGGCGCGCCCACTGCGCTCGCGCTCCCCCGGACCACCTCTCCCCCAGACGGCCGCAGGGCCGTGCGGAATGATCCGCCCGGCCCCGCGCTCCTGCTGATCAGGTGAGGTCAGGACCCGTCATCGGCCGCAGCGTCCGGCGCGGCCGCATCCGGGCTCGCCTCCGGGTCCACGGCAGCGGCGTCGCCGCCCTCGGCCTCGATCGCGTCCTCGAGCGCCTTGCGCAGGCGCTCCTGGGCCTCGCCGTATGCGCCGAAGTCGCCGTTGGAGAGCGCCTCATCCGCTTCCGACATCGCGTCCTTGGCCCGGGTCAGCGCATCTTCCAGGCTGGCCGCCTGGTCGTCGCCGTCACCACCCGTGCCGCCGGTCGCCTCGTCATCACCCTCGCCCGCGGCATCCGAGTCGCCGGCACGCGCACCGGAGTCTCCGCCGAAGACCTGGTCGAGCGCCTCATCCAGAGTGGGAGCGAAGCCGATCTGCTCCCCGAACGCGACCAGCACGCGCTGCAGCACGGGGTACGAGGTCTCGCCGGCGGACCGGACGTAGACCGGCTGGACGTACAGCAGCCCGTCCGCCACCGGGAGGGTGAGGAGATTGCCGTTCTCCACGCGCGACTCACCCTGACGCAGCAGGTTGAGGCTCGTCTGGACCGTGGGCTCGGTGTTGAAGTTGTTCTGCGCCTGACCGGGGCCGGGGAACGTCGTGTTCCTGGGCAGCTGCAGCAGTCGCAGGGTGCCGTACTCGTCGCTCACGACACCGGCTTCACTTCCCGCATCCGCGTTCGCTGCGAGGAAGCCCGTCAGGTTGTTGCGGGTCTGCCCCTGGCTGGGCCGCGGGATGAAGGACGAGGTCAACGAGAACGACGGCTCCTCCTGACCCGGCATCTGCAGGGTGAGGAAGTACGGCGGCTGCTGGAGCTGGCGCTCCTGATCCGTCGTGGGATCGATCGGCAGCGTCCAGAAGTCCTGTCCCGAGTAGTACTCGCTGGCGTTCGACACGTGGTACTGCGTCAGGAGCGAGCGCTGGACCTTGAACAGATCCTCCGGGTAGCGGATGTGGCTCATGAGATCGCTCGAGATCTCCGAGGCCGGCTTGATGAGATCCGGGAAGACGTTCATCCAGGCGTCGAGGACCGGGTCATCCTCGTCCCACTCGTACATGTCGACCGAGCCGTCGTACGCATCCACCGTGACCTTGACGGAGTTGCGGATGTAGTTGACCTGCTCGTCCGGCAGTGCGACAACCGCGCTGCTGCCGGCCGTCGTCGAGTCCGTCGTCGCCTCCTGCAGCACCGACGGCCGCGAGTACGGATACTGGTTCGACGTCGTGTATCCGTCGAGGATCCACTTGACCCGACCGTCGACGACGGCGGGGTACGGATCGCCATCGACCTCGAGGAACGGCGCCAGCTTGGCGACGCGCTCACGGGGTGTCCGGTCGTAGAGGATCTGCGACTCGTCGTTCAGCGTGTCCGCCAGGACGATCTGCTCATCCTGGAACTTGATCGCGTAGAGCAGGCGGTTGAAGAAGTCGCCCACGCTGGGGCCGCCGTCGCCGGAGAACGTGTAGTTCACCTGGCCGGAGCCTTCCTGGTCATCCGCCGGGTAGTCGAGCTCGATCGGGTTGGCACCCTCCGGCGCACCCACGATCGAGTACTGGGTCGAGCGCTCACCGAAGTAGATGCGCGGCTCGTACTCGCTCTGATCCGTCAGCACACCGCTGGCGGGGATCGACGCCTCGAAGAACGAGGGCTCCCCGTCCGGCCCGCGGCGGCTGCCGTGCGCGGCGACGACGCCGAAGCCGTGCGTGTAGACCGTCGCCTGGTTGACCCAGGTGTTGTCCGACAGGGCGTTGGGGTCGAGCTCGCGCAGCGCGATGACCGTGTCCTCGCTCACGCCGTCGATGTCGTAGCGGTCGACGTCCAGCTGCTCGGGGAACGCGTAGTACGAACGCGTCTGCTGCAGCTGGCGGAACGTGTCGGACACGAGGTTGGGGTCCAGCAGACGAACGCTCGCAGCGGTCACAGCGTCCTGGCGCAGCGCACCGGACTCGCCCTCCGTCGACGGCGTGTACGGGATCACCTCGACGTCGTCGATGCCGTACGCGGTTCGCGTCGCCTCGAGGTGCCGGTTGATGTACTCCGCCTCGAGGCTCTGCTGCGAGGGGTTGACCTGGAACTGCTGCATCGCCGCGGGGAAGCCGATGATCGCAACCGCGCCCAGCACCACGAGCATGCCCAGCGAGATCGCTGTGAGCCGGAAGGTCTTGAAGAAGGCCGTCGAGAACACGAGTGCGGCGACCAGCAGCGCGGCGATCGCAACGATGAGGATCGCCGGCAGTGCGGCGTTCGCGTCCGTGTAGGTCGCACCCGTGACGAGGCCGCTGTTGTCCGTCAGCTTGCTGTAGCGCCACAGGAACAGGCGCCCGGCCTGGATGAGGACGAGGACGCCCAGAGCGATCGCGAGGTGCACGCGCGCGCTGCGGGTGAGATCGAACCCGCGCGACTCGCGCGGACGCAGCCCGCCGAAGAGGTAGTGGGCGACGAGGCCCGCGACGACTGCCAGGAGGGCGACCATGCCCAGGAAGTCGACGATCGTCGAGACGATCGGCAGCTGGAAGATGTAGAAGCCGATGTCGTGCTGGTACTGCGGATCAGACTGCCCGAACGACTCCGAATTGAGGAACAGGAGCGCCTGCCGCCACGAAGCGGTGAGAGCCACACCGCCCAGCACGCCCAGCACAGCGGGGATCGCGTAGGTGAGCGTGCGGCGCAGGGGCTCGACGGCCTCGCGGTACCGGTCGAGGTTCTCCTCGCGGGGATTCGACGGAACCGTCGTGGGCCGACCGCGGTGCGCGGACCACAGCATGTACCAGACGGGCACGGCCATGAGCACGAAGCCCAGGCCGAACAGCGCCGAGCGGGCGACCCACTCGGTCGCGAAGACGTCGAAGCGGTCCAGCTGCCGGAACCACAGGACCTCGGTGTAGATCTGCGCGAAGACCACGAAGAGCGCGACGAGCGCGAGCACCGCGATGAGGGTGAGGAGCAGCGGCGACGGGCGCCTGCTCCCCGTGCTGGGGGGTGTCTGCGGGGGTCTGGCGGTGAAGCTCACAGTCGCCCTTTCATTCGTGTGTTGCGGCTGTGGGTGTCCAGCCGTGCTGCCGAGGGGTCCGCGCGGCGGCTGCGCGGGTGGTCTGGTCTGCGGATGCGCTCGTCACTGCGCTGCGTCCGTGCAGGTGGGCAGATCGCCCGTGTCGCCTGCGGCGATGCTGGCGACAGCCTGGTGGGCCGCGCTGAGATCGTCGATCCGCACGACCGTCAGCTCGTCGACGCCGCGGGCTCCCAGCACCTCTGCGCAGTTGCCCGCCGGTGACAGGAAGTACTCCGCGCCCGAGGCCGCGGCCGCCGCGACCTTCTGCCTCGCCCCGCCGATGGGAGACACCTGGCCGGACGCATCGATGGCGCCGGTCCCGGCGATCGCCTCCCCGCCCGTCAGGTTCCCCTCGGTCAGCAGGTCGATGATCGTGAGCGCGAAGATCGTGCCGGCGGACGGCCCGCCGATCCCCTCGACGGCGAAGTCGACGTCGAAGGGGAAGCTGTACGCACGGGACATGACGACGCCGATCGAGCGCACACCGTCGGCCTCGACCGGCTCGACGGTTGCGTCGACGGTCTCCCCGTCTCGGTCCAGTGTGAGTTCGATGGGACCGGTCGAGTCGACGACGGCCTGGCGGACCTCGGCCATGCCCTCCTCGGTCCCGGCGATGTCCTGACCGTCGACGGCCAGGATGTGATCGCCGGGCTCGACGACGCCAGCGGCGGCGGAGTCCTCGACGACCTGGCTGACGCCGATGACGGAGTCGTAGTCGATGTCCAGCTCCGTGAGCGCCGCGGCCGTCGCCTCGTCCTGCGAGGAGATCATGTCCGTGCTGTTGGCCGCCTCGACCTCATCACGCGTGGTGCTGAGCGGGTAGTAGGCCTCCGAGGGGACGACGGTCTCCACGCCGTTGATGAGCGAGGTGACCGCCTGCGCGGCGAAGATGTCGCGGCCCGGGCCGCCGGCGACGGCGACCGTCAGCATGTCGAGGGTGCCCTCCGCCTCGTAGGTCTCCGTCCCGCTGATCGACACGAGATCGACGCCCTCGTAGGGCTCCAGGGTGTTGACGACCGGTCCGGGCGTCTGGAGGAGATAGGGCACCGGCGTGATGGCCAGCGCGAAGACCAGCACATAGAGGATGATGCCGGAGAGTCCCGATGACCCGAGGAGCCGCGCGCCCCTGCGTCCGCCGTCGCGAACGGACCGGCCTCCTGCTGCGGGCGCGGAATCGCTCACGTGGGGGTCCTCCAAGGTCATCGAGTCCCGATCAGTGTAGTCGAGCGGTGTGCACCCCTGAAATCGGATGGAGCCCCGACTGCGGGTGCGTTTCGGCCCGGTGAGAGCTGGGAAGTGGATGCGCAACCGCCAGCACGGGAAGAAGCGGCGGGCCCCTGAACGTTAAGGTGGGCGCAACGACCCGCGGGACGATGCTTCCGACACGGTTCATCTGACCGCAGCCACACGAATGAGGGACGGCCATGAGCGACACGAACGACGACCGGACACCCGACGACGGCGACGAGAACGGCCAGAACCCCTTCGAGCAGATGTTCGGCATGGTCTTCGGTCCCGGCGGGCAGGGCTTCCCCGGTGCGAGCGGTCAGGCCGGAGGCATGCCGCTGGACCCGTCGATGCTCCAGGGGATGCTGGGACAGCTGCAGGGCATGTTCTCCGGCGGTGATTCCTCTGCGGCGGCCCAGCGAGTCATCGAGCAGTCGGTCCCCACGCCGGACCCCGCAATCAGCGCAGACCTCGAGCGGAACTCCACGGACGCCTTCCGCCTGGCCGAGCTCTGGCTGGAGCGCGTCATCGACCCCGTCTCCGGGGTGGGCGAGCCGCGCGCGCTCAACCGCGCAGCCTGGGCCAAGGGATCACTGGATGAGTGGCGCCGCCTGGCCGACCCCGTCCGCCGGAACATGTCCGAGTCCATGGTGGAGAGCCTCACGGAGCAGCTGCCCCCGGAGATGGCCCAGCTCATGGCGGGCGCGGGCCAGATGCTCACCTCGATGAGCCAGTCGATGTTCTCGATCCAGATCGGCGAGGCTGTCGCCTCACTGTCCGGCGCCGTCCTGAGCGGCACGGAGTTCGGCCTGCCGCTGTTCGGCTCCTCCCCCGTCCTCGTCGAGGCGAACCTCCCGGGCGCTGCGGCGGAGATGGACGTGGACCCCACACAGCTGCGGATCTGGCTGGCGGCGCGTGAGCTCGCGCACCTGTGGCTGTTCGCGAAGAACCCCTGGCTGAAGGGACACGTCGAGACGGCCCTCGCCAAGTACGCCGCGGGCGTGCAGGTGGACCTCAGCCGCATGCAGAACCTGTCGCCCGGCACGGACCCGGCGGAGATGCAGCGCATGGCCGAGGAGCTGCGGTCCGGCATGCTCGCCCCGGCGACGACCGCCGCGCAGAAGGAGGCGCTCACCGCGCTGGAGAACCTGCTGTCCGTCATCGCGGGCTGGTCCGATGTCGTCGTCCACGCCGCGTGCGAGGCCCTCGAGGACCGCGACGCGATCCGCGAGGCCCTGCGCAGCCGGCTCGCCTCCGAGTCCGAGGCCGAGGCCGCCTTCGCCGCGCACATCGGCTTCTCGCTGCGGCCGCGCCGTCTGCGGGACGCCGCCGCGCTCTTCACCTTCCTCGAGCAGAAGTCGGGCGCAGAGGCACGCGACGCTGTATTCGATCACCCGGACACCCTGCCCACCACGCAGGACCTCGATGACCCGCTGGGCTACGACGAGCGCCGGCAGTCGGACTGGGCGTCCGATTCCTCCCTGGACGAGGCGCTCGAGCGGATCCTGCGCGAGGCGGATGGTCCGGACACCCCGTCCGACCGCAGTGACGACTGACCCCCTGGCGGCCCTCCTCGAGGAGCTGGATCCCGCGCGGATCGCAGCGGTCGCACCGGCCGACGAGGTTGAGATGGCCCGGGCCGCGCGCGAGTCACTGCGGTCCGGGGCCCTCGCCGTCCTGCGCGCGGACAGTCCCCGTCACCTGACAGTCAGCTGCCTGCTGGTGGCGGGCCCGTCGCACGACCCGGCGATCGCGCTGGGCCTGCATGTCAAGTCGGGGCAGTGGCGGCAGCTGGGCGGCCACGTGGATCCCGGTGACGCGAGCCTGCGCAACGCCGCGGTGAGGGAACTGCGCGAAGAGTCCTCGATCGAGGTGGACGCGATCGCGACGGCCAGCAGTGGCGCAGTCGGAGCGGACTCCGTCCGCCTCAGCGCTGGCCCCCTCGCCGTCCGCGAGTTCCCGGTGGGCACCGCACAGTGCGAGGCCCACGTGGACATCCTCTTCGCAGCCCGTGCACCGCACCGGGTCGCACTGCAGACGACGGATGCGGGGATCTCCCGGGTCGACTGGTTCTCCCCCTCCGCACTGCCGCAGGGCACGGCTGCGGACCTGCGACGCGATCTGCCGTCCCTGTTGCGGAGGCTCGGCGCGCTGCCGTGACTCCCGGACTCGTCCGGACGCGCTTCCCGGTTCCGCCCAGGCGAATCTTCCGTGTCCATCCACGCGGCCGGACGCGCACCGGTCAGCCGTCCCCGACCCGCTGCCCGTGGCTGAAGCCCTCGAGGAAGACCTCTGCCTTCTGGGTGTGCGGGTAGCGCCGCGCGAGGGCGTGGAACTCCGCTGAGTGGTCCGCGCGCCGCAGATGCGCCAGCTCGTGGACCAGCACTGAATCCAGCACCCAGCCGGGCACCTGCGCGATCTTCGAGGACACGCGGATCGTGCGATGCGCCGTGGTCGTCGAGGCGAAGCGCGAGTTCTGGTTGTCGACCCACACGACGGAGGCGGGAGCGATGCCGTCGTCGAAGTACTGCTCATTCAGCCTGAGGGCTCTCTCCAGCAGCTGCTGGTCACTGGCCGGAACGCGTGCCGCGCGCTTCTCTGCGCGGGCGAGCAGGGCGGCGATGGACTCCGCATGCTGAGCCGGGCGGAAGTCCCTGGGCACGGCCAGCACCCAGGTCTCCCCCTCCCGTGTGACCGCGATCGTCTTGCGCCGGCGCGCCGACCGGCGGAGGACGACCGAGCCGTCCTCGATCGCCGCCAGCACCTGGTCCGGGCTGCGCGTGACGGGACCCGTGGTCCTCGAAGCGTCCGGTGTCTCCATGGACCACACGGTAGCGACAGGCGCGGACATGACCGGACGCCGGTCCGGCAGAAATTCTTCGCAACATTTCTGTGCGAGTGCACATCCACAGCGGAATCCGCTGAGTCCCGCGGATGTGGGACTTCTCAGCCACGCTCCGTCCACATCGGCGCGCACAGGGCACCGCGTGTCGTCAACACGTTATCCACAGCTGGGCGGACACGGGTGTGCACGCGCGCGTTGACGTGCCGGTCTGCGACTCCTAGGTTTGTGTGTCATACCCTCGGAAAACCCGGGGTTCGTGGGCTGGGGGAAGGCTCACGAACGCCGCGCGAGGCTGGGGGGCAGATGCACCGGGAGGTGCGCGACAACCGGCTGCCACACGCGGCACGGCCCCGTCGCGCTCACCTTCCGGTGCTCTGTTTCCACATGTTTCTCCACAGCTTCCCGCCCAGGCTCCCCCGCACGCCTCTCACTCCCTACGGTGGAGGGTGAGGAGGCCCCCATGCTGCAGTTCCACAGAAGCGTCGCACTGGTCCGCAGAACGGAGTCGAGCGTCCAGCTGGGCGTCGACGATCCCGTCCTCATCGACGGTCTCACCGCGGGCGATCTCTCGCTCATCGACCGCCTGTGCCGCGGGTGCGAGCCGGACGAGTACCTGGAGGCGGCCCAGCGCCGCGGTGTCGGCCGCACCCGCGCGCTGTCCCTGCTGGACCTGCTGACCGAGGCCGGCGCGCTCGCTCCCTCTCATGCCGCGGCAGGCGGGCCCGTCGCGCGCGATCATGTCGAGTGCTTCGCCGCGCTCCACGGCCTGGGCGCTGTCGAGACCGCACGAGCGGTGAGCGACCGGCCCGTATTCGTCGTGGGAACCGATGCCGCGGTCGTCGCAGAGGCACTGGGAGCCACGGGCTTCACGCCCCGACCGGTCGCCAGCATCGACGAGGCCCTGTCTGCCGGTGCAGCACGTGCCCTGACCGTCCTGGTCGACCGCTGGACGGCGAGCGTCGACGATGCCTCCCGCCTGTTCGCGGAGGAGGCCGACCACGTGTCGATCCGGCTGGGTGATCAGCAGGCGGACCTGACCCCCGTGCGACCGGGAGCGACACCGTGCCTCACGTGCGCAGTGCTCCACACGCGGGACGAGGACGAGGGCTGGTTCGCCGGGTGGCAGCAGCTGCGGGCACGGTCGTCACACGCCCTCGTCGACCCCCTCCTGCTGCGGAGCGCGGCAGTCGAGACGGCACGGCTGCTGCGCGCGTGGGCGATGGGACTGGCGGAGCTGGGACCGCTCCTGCGCATCAGCGCCCGCACGGGTGAGCGATCGCAGTCACCGGCGCGGTTCCACCCCGACTGCGACTGCCGCATCCCGCTCAGCGCGTCCGGTGAGCCCGGATCAGTGCCAGGATCTCGTGTCCGAACTGCTCCAGCTTGATGGGTCCCATCCCGCTGACGCGGCCCAGATCGTCGAGCGATTCAGGGACCCGTTCCGCGATCTCGCGGACCGTGGGCATGCTGAGCACCAGGAACACGGGCATGTTCAGCTGCTGGGAGCGTGCACCCCGCCAGTGGATGAGCGCCTCGAGGACCGGGCCGTCGACATCCGCCGGGCATTGGGCGCACCGACCCCGGTTCTTGTCCGCACGGGTGGTGAGCAGAGTCGAGCAGACCCGGCAGCGGACCGGTGCCGCGACAACCTCCCTGCGCGCGGGAGCCTCCGGCCGCTCCGGACGACCGGCCTGGACCTCGCCCACGAACCGGGACGGTCGCCTGCCCTTGGCGGGACTCCCCCGCCTGCCCTTCGACCAGCTGAGCGACAGAGCCGTCCGCGCGCGGGTGACAGCCACGTAGAAGAGGCGACGCTCCTCGTCGATCGCCTCCGCCGTCTCTGCATAGCCGATCGGAAGGAGTCCCTCGGAGACTCCCACCAGGTGGACGCTCTCCCATTCGAGGCCCTTCGCGGCGTGCACGGAGGCGAGAGTCACGCCGTCGATCGTGGGGGCGAACTGGTGCTCGGCGCGATCGTCCAGATCCGCGATGAAGGCCGTGAGCGGAACTGGCAGCTGCGACTCCGCCTGGCTGTCCTGCGCGAGCCCCACGAGCGCGGACAGGGACTCCCACCGCTCACGGACGGCGCCCTGTGCCTGCGGCGCCGTGGGAGACCAGCCGATCGAGGACAGGATGTCCTTCACCTGCACGTCCAGCGGGTCCGACCCGGCCCGGTGCGAGCTGGCCCGCATGACCGCGAGCGCCTCCTTCACCTCGCGGCGGGCGAAGAACCGCTCGCCGCCGCGCAGGACGTAGGAGACGCCGCGCGCGCCCAGCGCCTCCTCGAACGCGCGACTCTGCGAATTGGTCCGGAAGAGGACCGCGATGTCCGCCGCACGACGGCCCGATGCGATCTCTCCTGCGATCCGAGACGCGATCGCCTCGGCCTCCGCCCCGTCATCCGCGTACTCCGTGAAGGCGGGCGGCGGCCCCGTCCGCTGCGTCCCGATCAGCTGGATGGGCGTGCGGCCAGTGCGGCGCAGCACTGCGTTGGCGATTCCGATGATCGGCTCCGCCGACCGGTAGTTGCGCACCAGCCGCACCTCCCGGGACGACGGGAAATCGACGGGCATCCTCCGCAGGTAGCGATCCGTCGCACCCGCGAACGTGTAGATGGTCTGCGCGGGATCCCCCACGACGCACAGGTCGTCGCGCCTGCCCAGCCACCGCATGAGGAGGTCGTGCTGGAGCGGGCTCACGTCCTGGAACTCGTCGACGACGAAGCTGCGGTACTGGTCGTGCACCTGGGCGGCGATGTCCTCATGGGTGCCCAGGGCGCCCACGAGGACCAGCAGGACGTCCTCGAAGTCGAGGACCCTCCGCTCGGTCTTGAGCTCGCCGTAGCGCTGCATGATCTGCACCATCGCGTCGAGGTCGATGCCGTCCGGCAGCGGTCGCGCCGCGGCCCGCTCCACATAGTCGTCGACACCCAGCAGCGACACCGCTGCGTGCTCGATCTCTGCGGCGACGTCTCGGATCGTCTCGCGCTCCGGCGCGATGCCCACGGCCTGCATCGCGTGTCCCACGAGTGTCGCCTTCTGCGGCAGGAGCTCCGGGAACGGCCCATCGGAGATGCGCGGCCAGAAGAAGCGCAGCTGGCGCAGCGCGGCGGAGTGGAATGTGCGCGCCTGCACGGACGGCGTGCCCAGTGCACGCAGGCGTGATCGCATCTCTCCAGCGGCCTTCGTCGTGAAGGTGAGCGCGAGGACGCGGCGCGGGTCCGTCGCCCCGATCGCGGCCTGGTAGGCGATGCGGTGCGTGATGGCACGGGTCTTGCCCGTGCCCGCACCGGCGAGCACGACGAGGGGTCCCCCGGCGTGCACGGCGACTTCCCGCTGCTCCGGGTCGAGGCCTCTCAGCAGGGGATGCTGATCATCTGTCACGGCACGTCCGTCACGGCCCCGCGGGTGCGGGGTCGTCGCCGGTCAGGTCGAGGTCCAGCCAGCCGTGGAGGATCTGTCCGGCGATGGAGACCGTAGTGGGGACCGCCACCTGCCGCGCGGCGATCGCGTCCCGCAGCTCCTGACGGGTGAACCACCGCAGCGCCGTGATCTCGTCGTCGTCCGCACTGGTCTCCATCGAATCCGCCTCCGCCGTGAAGCCCAGCATGAGCGAGGCCGGGAACGGCCAGGGCTGCGATCCCAGGTAGCGCGGCGCGCGGACGACGATTCCGGCTTCCTCGTGCACCTCGCGGATCACCGCGGACTCGAGGGTCTCCCCCGGCTCCACGAATCCGGCCAGCAGGGAATAGCGGTCCTCCGGCCACATCGCGTTGGAGCCCAGCAGCAGGTGCTCCTCGCCCTGCGGGTCCGTGTGCACGACCGCCATGATGACGGCAGGGTCAGTCCGCGGGAAGTGCTCGCTGCCGGCGACCGGGTCCCGTCGCACCCAGCCGGACTGCTCCGACTGGGTGGGTTCGCCGCTGCGCGGCGAGTGGGTATGCGTGGCGTGCCAGTTGCCCAGGGCGATGAGGGATGTCGCGAGTGCGACATCGCGATCGTTCAGCTGCTCGCCCAGGTCGCGCAGAGTCATCCACGTGGGTTCCGTCGCATCGAGTCCGCCGATCGGGTCCGTCAGCCACGCCTCCGCATCCCGCGCCTGCTGGGCACCCACCCAGCGGTCCAGCTCTGCGCGGCCCTCGTCCTTGAGCGCTGCCCCGATGAAGTGGTCGCCCGCCTCGTCCTGGCCCAGGTAGAAGAGTTCTGCGTCCTGCGGCACCTGGTCCTGTGTCAGCAGGTGGAGCCCGCCGCGCGAGATGAGGAGGGCGCCGCGGTGGCCCGCCAGTGCGTGCGCCCGACCGGTCTGCCAGACGGCGTCGATCCCCGCGGCGCGCAGGCGGTGGTTGCGATCGATGGACGTCCGGGACAGGCTGGCGGGCGGCAACATGGGGAGCGGTCTCATGCTCGCCACGATACCGAAGACCGCGGACACGCCTGTGCCGCTCGGGGACCGCGGTTCCGCGAACGGGTAAGTTGGGCGTGTGGACACCGCAGGGATGAGGATCACCGCCGTCGCAGCCACGTTGCTGGACGACTTCGAGCCGAGCTCGTGGACGCGTCTGCCCGATTCCGACACGGACAGGATCCTCATCACCGACGGCGACCGCAGCCTCGTCGTCACGGTCGCGGCGCACGATCGAGCGGCCGCGGCGCATGCCGAGCACGTCGCAGCGACAGCACTGGCCCCGCTCCTCCCGGCGGACGCGCCCCGGATCCCCCACATCCTCGCGGCACGGACCATCGAGGGCGAGATCGTGGGCCACGATGCGGATGTGACGCTCACGATCGCGGACCCGATGCCGGGGCTGCCCCTGTCCACGGCGATGTTCGAGGAGCAGCCCGCCCTGGTCGAGTCCCTGGCCCGAACGATCGCGCTCATCCACTCGGCGGATGCCGGACCCATCGCGGATGCGGGACTGACCGTCGAGGAGTCGGCGGAGACCCGGGACCGGCTCCTGGCGGACCTGGACTCCGCGGCCGCGACCGGACGGGTCCCCTCCAGCCTGCTGAGCCGCTGGGAGACCGCGCTCGAGGAGGTCACCGCATGGCGCTTCCTCCCGGTGCCCGTCCACGCGAGCCTGGGACCCGATGCGCTGTGGGCGATCGATGGGGAGGTCGTCGCCGTGTCCGAGCTGGCCCGCCTGCGCGTGGGCGACCCGGCCATGGACCTGGCCGCCGTGTCGTCGATGCTGAGCCCGGAGGACTTTCAGCGGTTCTTCCGTGCGTACCGCGCGCACCGTGATCCCGACGATCCCGGCCTGCGCCGGCGTGTGGGCTTCCACGCGGAGATCACCGTCCTCGAGTGGCTGCTGGCCGCCGTCGCGGCGCAGGACGATGCCGCCATCGACGATGCGGCGGATCTGCTCGAGGCACTCGCCGAGGTCACGGGCGACTCCGACGGACTCGGTGACGATCCGCACGACGGCGACAGCCCGAGCACCGAGGCCCCGGAGACCTCCGCTCCTGCCGAGGACCTCCCCCACCCGCCCGAGGACCCGACGCACACAGCCGAGGACTTCACGGCCGAGCCCGATGACCATCCGCACGACACGGACGATCACACACACGACACCGCAGATCTCTCGCACGACACCGAGGAACTGCCGGACGGGGAGAATCCCGAGGTGTTCCTCCCGTCGGCGCGCATCGGCGCGGGGATCGATGAGGACGCGATTGCGACGGAGCGACTCGACACCTCCGAGCTCCACGTGCACGATCCGCGTGAGGACGACGAGTCCCCGGAGGACCAGGAGCCCCCGACCGCCTGACGCCGCAGCGCACTGTCTCCTCGCAGTCCGGGTCTCCTCTCGCCCCCGCGGTGGTCAGCCGCCGACCGTCTGCACGACCGCTGGTCCGGCGGGTGTCTGGGTCGAGCTGAGCCACTGGACGATCCGCTGCTCATCCGGCAGATCCGCAGGTCGCCACACGTCATCCGACCCGACGAAGTAGAACTCCGCGTCGATCCGCGGTGCGTCCGCGTACTGCGGCATCTTCGAGATCGCCAGGCGGTAGACGGCGAGCTGGACGGCCATCGCCTCCAGCCGGTCCGAGTCCTGGGGCAGACGTCCCGTCTTCCAGTCGACGACCAGCAGTCCGCCGTCCTCCTGCCGGAACACGGCGTCGATCTTGCCCGGCACGTGCACGGTGGAGCTCCGCCGCTGGGGCGTCTGTCCCGCGTCGAGCACCAGCTCGAACGACAGCTCCACCGCTTCCGGCGACCGGAGCGCGTAGGGAGAGGCGAGGAATGTGCGTGTGAGGTCGTCCATGCGCTGGGCGAGCTGGGGAGATGCGCGGATGCCGGAGGCGTCCGGTTCGACGTCCAGCAGCGCAGACTGCCCGAAGTGCTGCTCGACCCACGCGTGGAACGCAGTGCCCAGGTCCGCGGCGGTGCTGGGCGGCTGGGGCATGGGACGCCGGAGACCGTTCCACCAGTCGTCCGCATCCGCGCGCAGTCCCACGAGGGACGTGGCGGAGAGTCGTCCGGGCAGGATCCGCTCCTGCGCCTCCCCGCCCGCGTCCAGAGTCAGGCGCAGCGCACGGCGGGCGAGTGCCCGGATCCACGGGTCCTCCGCCGCCTCTGCGAGCTCGTCCAGGGAGGTCTCGCGGCGCATCTCCTCCAGCACTGCGCTGACCAGCTGCGTCCGCCGTTCCAGCACCTGCTGCGGTTCCCGGACCGGCCAGTCGGCCTCATCCTGCCGCCGGATGTCGAGTGTGTCGACATCCGGCAGCTCGGGCAGCTCGATCCCCCGCTCCTCGGCGACCTCCGTGAGGAACGGCCGGGTCTCGATCGGCTTCTTCCGGTTGATCGTGAAGCGGGACGCGGACAGGAAGAGGTGCGAGCGCGCCCGGGTGAGAGCGACGTAGGCCAACCGGCGCTCCGCTGCCAGGTGGTGCTGGTCGAGCGCGTTCGCCAGGGAGCCGCCGGGGTCGGTCCGGTCCTTGAAGTCCTTGGGGCCCTCCAGATCCATGGACCGCAGATCGTAGGACGGCAGTCCAGCCCGGTCACCGCGCAGTGCGAAGGGCAGGCCCCCCTGGGCCAGCCATCCCTCCTTGGGGGCGCGCTTGCCGGGGAGACCTTCGTCGTGGAGGAAGGGCACTGCGACCGCGTCGAACTCGAGGCCCTTCGAGGCGTGCACGGTCATGATGGTCACGGCACCGGGGACCGGGTCGATCGGCACATCATCGATCTCCGAGGATGCCTCCAGCAGCCTGGTCCATCGCAGGAACTCCCGGGGACCGCCCGCCGGCTGCTCCCCCGCGAACCGTGAGACCAGTGACAGGAGGCTGTCGAGGGCGCGCGTGTGGAGATCCGCGTATGCCGGTGCCAGGGCCGCCACCTCAGTGTCGACACCCGTCTCACGGATCGCCGCACGGACCAGACCCGGGAGTGTGAGGGTGCTCTGACGGAGTCTCCGCAGGGTGCGGCCCAGCAGCGCGAGTCGTCGCCGCCCCTCTGCGGTCATGGCTTCCAGTGCACGGGACTGCTCCGGCGTCGTGGCGGAGGTTCCCTCGGACACTGCCGTCCGCTCAGCCCCCGGACCGTCGGTGAGGGTGAGGAGCTCGTCGAGCCCCTCGACGATCCCGATCCGCTCCTCCCGGATCCCGTTGGGCTCCCCGGGATCCGGGACGCGGATCGCGCTGGCGCGCACGAAGGCGGCGAAGGCTGTGAGGTCAGCGGCGCCCAGTCGGAGGGTCCGCCCGGACAGCAGGCGCATGAGGATGTCGCCCGCGTCGGGGTCGTCGAGCACCTCGAGGACTGCCATCGCGTCCGCGACGAAGGGGTCGTCCAGCAGGCCGCGCGACCCGGCGACCTCGACGGGCAGGTCCGCGTCCTGGAGAGCGGCGGCCACGGGACCGAATCCGGACCGGGCCCGGCACAGCACCGCGAACGTGGGCAGGGGCTTGGGGCGCGGCGGTCGCTGTCCCGCGGCCCGCGCCTCCTCTCTGCGCTCCTCCTCCTTCTGGCGGTGGCGGGCGAAGAGCTCCTCCCGCGCCGCGGTCATCCACGCGACGAGCTCCGGCAGCTGGGCGGGCAGGTCCGGATGCTCGGGGTCCGGCAGTGCGCTGTGGGTGAGGGAGACGGTGACAGCACCGGCTCCGGCGCCGGGACGGGGCTGCAGGCCCACCCGCTCCTCGACAGTGGGCAATCCCCGTGCGATGCGGTTCGCGGCCTCGAGGACCGCGGCGTCGTTCCGCCAGGAGATGGTGAGGCTGAACGTGCGGGCGCGTTCGTCGTGCGGACCGCGGAAGGCCTCCGGGAACGACTCGATGTTGTCTGCACTGGCGCCTCGCCATCCGTAGATGGCCTGACGCGGATCGCCCACCGCCATGACCGCGTGAGTGCCGAAGATGCGCTGGAGCATGAGGAACTGCGCGTGCGAGGTGTCCTGGAACTCGTCCAGCAGGACGACGTCCCAGCGCGAGCGCTCAGCCTCCAGCGCCGCCGGGCTCTCACCCATGATCCGATGAGCCAGAGCCACCTGGTCGGAGAACTCCAGCCCGCCGCTCTCCGCCTTCGCCCGGGCATAGCGCCGGGCCAGTTCCACCAGTCGCCGCTTGGATCGCAGCCTGGCGGCGACGCCCTCGTCGTGCTCCTCGAGGAGCGGTCGGATGTCGTCGCGCAGTGCTGTCCGCCCCGCACGGTCGGCCGCGTCGTGCGCGTCCGCCAGCGAGCGCAGCTGTTCCACGATGAGGGTCTTGGCAGCCTTGTCCGCGTACACTCCGCTCCGCTTCCCGGACACGGTCTTCGCGAGCCCCCGCAGGTACGACCCCGTGCACAGCGCGTCGAGGCACTCATCCAGGTGCCTGTCGATCTGCTCGAACGAGACGAGGTGGTCGCCCATCTCCGACAGCAGTCCGGTGACCCAGTCGGCCATCGTCGACCTGCTGCCGCTCAGAACGTCGTCCGACGCGGCGGAGTCGAGGACTGATTGCATGAGCGCGTCACGGGCGGCTGCGTCGAGGACGTCCTCGCTGCCCTCGAGCCCGATCCCGATGCCGTGGTCGCCCACGAGGGCGGCCGCGTACGAGTTGTACGTCGAGACGGTGGGCAGGTCGAGTCCCGGCAGCGTCTGGTCTGCCGAGGCCCCGGCCCGCCCGTGCGGGGTGCTCCGGTAGCGGGCCAGGTAGTCCCGCACTCGACTGTTGAGCTCGCCCACCGCCTTGCGGGTGAACGTGAGGCCCAGGATGCGATCCGCGTCGATCAGGCCGTTCGCCACGAGCCACACGACCCGCAGCGAGATGACGGCGGTCTTGCCGGACCCTGCGCCGGCGATGACGGCGGCGGCCCGGTCGTGCGGGGATTCGATGATCGAGACCTGCTCGTCCGTGGGCGGGTCGACGCCCAGCAGCGCGGCGAGGTCACGAGCGCTCAGGGTCTCAGCGGTCACTGGTCGGCTCCTTCCGGTGCGAGCACCGCGATCGCGGGGCACGAGGTGCGCACGGGGCAGTGGGTGCAGTGGGGACCCGTCACGGCGGTGAAGACGGACTGGCGCATGCCCTGCGCCGTGCGGGCCACGAGGTCCGCGGCCTGCTGGTGGGCCTCGTCGCCCGCCTCCATCGCGGGCTGCTGGTAGAGATAGCCCGGGACGCCCTTCGTCCGCCGCGTCGCCCCGCGCAGCTTGACGATCTGCGCACCTGCGGACTGCAGGGGCGGCAGGCGATCCTCCGGATCGTCCGTGAGCACCTGACCGTCAGTCACCGCGAGCTGGTAGACGAGCAGCTGCGGATCGTCGCCGATCTCCGCCTTCGACGGGACGCTCTTGCCGGTCTTGAAGTCGACGACTCGTGCGGATCCACCCAGCACTTCCAGCCGGTCGACGCGGCCGGTGATGGTCCAGGGACCACCGGGTGCGTCCGGCGGTGAGGACGCGCGGACGCTCACCTCCTTGAGTGCGCGCGCGTCGTGACCGTCTGCTGCCAGTGCCCGGAGCTCGTCGCGGCTGGTGGCGAGGTAGTCGCACAGCGTGTCGATCATCTGCTCGACATCCCGGACCAGCGCCTCCCGCTCCCAGTCGGACGCCTCCTGCTCCAGGTCATAGGTCGTGAGGAACTCCTCCATCATCGCCGCGCGGTCCGGCTCCTGGTGGTGCTCCGCCACCGCGTGGATGGCGGTGCCCAGCGATGCGGCAGACGTGTCCCCCCGCGCTCCCCCGCTGTCGACGAGGAACCACTGCAGCGGGCACGTCGCGAACCGCTCGACCTGTGAGGGACGGATGCGCACAGTCTCCTCCGCATCGCGCACAGGAGCGTCCGATGACACCTCGAACCACGTGCTCCACGTGTGCGGTCGTGCTTCCCGGACGCCGAGGCCGGCGAGCGCCGCCACGAGCCGCGCCCATTCGCCGGGATCCGGGGCCTCGAGCAGCCTCTGCCGGGCGAGTCCGACGACGTCCCGCAGACGGGCGGGCAGCAAGTCCGGGTCGGGTCCGTCCACCAGCGGCGAGGGATCGGACAGGTCTTCTCCCGCCTCCGGCTCCGCAGTCAGCTCCGCGTCGAAGTCGCGGCAGAGGTGATGCAGCGCGCTGGGGCTCGCATCGCCGTCATCGACCGCGCAGACGACCAACTCATCCCGCGCACGCGAGGCTGCCGACAGGAACAGGCTCGCCTCGTCGCGGATCGTGCGCTGGCGCAGGCGACGGGTCTCCTCGCCGGGGGCATCCGACACCGCGGCGGCCTGCGGGTCCAGCAGCTCCGTCAGGAGCTCGTCGGGGTGGAACACATTGCGGCGGATGCGGGGGTTGGGCCAGCGGCCCTCGTCCACGTCGACGATGATGACGCGCGCGTAGTCGCGGTGCGCGGTGCCCGCCGGCGAGTCCACGGTGACGAGTGGCAGCGCATCGCGCGCACCCAGCGAGTCCTGTGCGTAGACCTGGTCCAGCACGCGCCGGGCGAAGGCGGAGGCGCTGAGTCCCTGCGAGTCCTCTGTCTTCGTCGCCAGGGCGAAGAGGCGCACGACCGCGTCGAGGCGCTCGCGCAGCGGGGAGCGCGGATCGCGCAGGACGTCGTCGCGCCACGCGGTCGCCACGCCAGTCGCCTCCCACAGCGTCCACAGGGCGAGGTGCGGACTGTCGTCGCGCAGCCGGGCACCGTGCTCCAGCAGTGCGGCTGCGCGTGCCAGCGGTGCGGGCAGCCGGTCCGCACCCTCCCTGTCGATCCAGGCGAGCAGCGGATCCGCGACCGGATGGGCCGTCTCACTCGCGCTGGTCCCCGCTTCGCCAGCTGCCTCCACGGTGGACAGTTCCGCACGGGTCTCATCGGCGCTGGCCTCGTCGACGCCGGCCTCACCCGCGCTGGTCCCCTGTTCGCGAATCTCCTCCGGGGGGAGGACGCGGTGGGCCTGGCGCTCGAGGCCGCGCAGGGCGAGCGCGTCGACGTCGCCGTAGACACCGGTGAGGAGGTCGCGCAGGAGTGCCGAGCGACTGACCGGGTCCCGCGGGTCCGCGGTCAGCAGCATGAGGAGAGGCACCGTGGCGGGATCGGCGGACAGGGGCAGGTCCGTCGATTCGACCGGGACGCCCAGAGCACCCAGCTCCGCACGGAGAGCCACTGCCGTCCCGCTGGTGCGCGCGATGACCGCGATGTCGGAGAAGGCGACTCCCTCATCGTGGTGCCATCCGCGCACCAGCGACGCGACGTGCCGCGACCGGTCCGCCGTCGACCGGTGGGTGAGCACACGCACCCGCGACCCGGGCTCCTGTGCCGGCGACGCAGTGTCCGACTGGAGCGCCCCGTCGACCTGCTGGCGCTCCCCGTCGACCTGCCGGCTGTCCTCATCCACGCGCGGGATGTGCCCCAGCTCGAGGTGCGCGGAGATCCGCCGCGAGAGGCTCAGGCACAGATCGCGCACGCTCCCGGCGCCGCGACCCTGAGTGGGGGCCGCGGGCAGCGCGAAGAGTCCCTCACCGTCCTGAGTGCTGCGCACGGAGGACGCCCACTGGGCGACGAGGCCGCCGCCGGCCCCGCGGAAACCCTGCGTCGAGGAGTCCGGGCACCCGAAGACGGCGATCCCGCAGCCCAGGCTCCGCAGTCCCTCGAGGAGACCCAGGGCGGCATCGGAGATGTCCTGAGCCGCGTCGACGAGCACGCATCGCGGCACGGGATCCGGTGCGAAGGACCAGGGACCGCCCGCCGAGGTGCCTGCACCGAGTTCGTCCCCCAGCAGGTCACGAGCAGCGTCGAGCACGCCGGAGGTGTCGATCCCGCCGAAGCCCGCGAACGACCGCGTGACATCGCGATAGTCCTGGAGGACGCGGGCGAGCGCGGCCCACTCCGGCCGTGCCCCGCGTGTGGCCACAGCATCGATGTCGACCGGCTCTGCACCTCGCTCCAGCACGCGGTCGAGGGCATCGCGCAGCTGGTCGCGGAAGGAGACGGTCCCGGTCATCTCCTGTGTGAAGGTCTCCGGCCACCCGGGATCCGGAGCGCGGCCCTCCGCGTACCCCTCGAGCAGGGACGCCAGCACCGCGTCCTGGTCAGCCCCGGACAGGAACCGGAGAGGCTCGCCCAGCCGCACGGCGCTGTCCGCCGCGACGAGCCCGAACGCGAACGACTGGACGCTGCGGGCGCCGGCACCGCCCACGCGCACGGCGCTGGTGCCGGCGGAGAGCCGGTCGCGCAACTGATCCGCGTGGGCGCGCGTGGGAGTGAGGACAAGGACGTCCGAGGGGGCGAGGCCGTGAGTGGTCAGCAGCTGCTCGTGCGCCTCCACCAGCACGCGGGTGAGCCCCGTGCCCGGCGCGGCGACGACGGAGGCGGCGCCCCCGCCCGCCAGCAGGCGCGCGACGGACCCTGCGACCGGGTCGATGCGCTGGCCGTCCGCATCGACGAGCGCACCATCCGCGGTCGAGTCGTCGACGGCGTCCTCCCTGCCTGCACCGACCATCCGGTCCTCCTCCACGTCCCCGTTGTGCTGCCGCATTCGCGCGTCATCCACATTCGATCATGCGGCACGGACACAGTCACAGCACACGCCTGTGCATCACCGGTGCGCAGGCCGGGGCGCGCAGGACTAGGCTGAGACCGACCCGTACCGACTCGCTCAGGAGTGCACAGTGGAGATCAAGATCGGCATGCGCCAGACCAACCGGGAGATCGTGCTCGAGTCCGAGCAGACTCGCGACGACGTCACCGCCGCGGTGACGAAGGCGCTGGGCGACGGCGGCGCGCTCACGCTCGACGACGAGAAGGGCCGCCGGGTCATCGTGCCCGTCGACGCCCTCGCGTACGTCGAGGTGGGCGAGGAGACGGTGCGCCGCGTGGGCTTCGGCGTCTCCTGACACCCGCCGCTGGATCGGGCGCTGTCGCGGACTGCGTGTATCATCGACACGAGGCTGCGGCAGCGCCCGCACGGTTCTGACCTCCCGGACGGGGTTCCGGGTCCGGCCCTCCCGTCCGATCGGCCCGCCTGATCGCGCAGATGCAGGAACGGCTCGTGTGCGTCCGACCGCGGCCCCGAGCAGCGCCCGTGCGCGCCGCTCTTCCGCCCCGTGAGCGCGACCCGATCCCCCACTGATGCTCGGGCCCGCCGGGGCGCACATGTATCAGAGGTGCTCTTCATGGAGCGCCGTGAGGAGAACCAGTGACTGACACCCAGCAGACCTTCGCCGATTTCGGCGTCGCAGACCCCATCGTCGAAGCCCTGTCCGACGCGGGGATCACCGCCCCCTTCCCCATCCAGGCCATGACCCTGCCCGTCGCGCTGAACGGCGCGGACATCATCGGGCAGGCCAAGACCGGCACCGGCAAGACCCTGGGCTTCGGCATTCCGCTGCTGCAGCGGGTCGTCGCCCCCGGTGAGCCGGATGCGCCCGAGGCACAGGGCCGCGCCCCGCAGGCCCTGGTCGTCGTTCCCACCCGCGAGCTGGCGCAGCAGGTCGCAGAGGACCTCGTCACCGCCAGCCGGAAGCGTCCCGGCCTCTCGATCATCACCATCTACGGCGGCAAGGCGTTCGAGCCGCAGATCGATGCGCTGGCCGCCGGTGTCGACGTGGTCGTCGGCACCCCCGGTCGCCTGCTGGACCTGTACGGACGACGCGTCCTGCGCCTCAACGCGGTCCGCACCGCCGTCTTCGACGAGGCGGACGAGATGCTGGACCTGGGCTTCCTGCCCGACGTCGAGCGCATCGTCGCGGCACTGCCCACCTCGCGCCAGACCATGCTGTTCTCCGCGACCATGCCGGGTGCCGTCATCGCCCTGGCCCGCCGCTACATGTCCCGGCCCACGCACATCCGCGCGCACGATCCCTCGGACGAGTCGCAGCTGAACGCGTCGACCCGCCAGTTCGTCTACCGCGCGCACGCGATGGACAAGTCCGAGATGGTCGCGCGGATCCTGCAGGCCGAGGGCCGCGGCCAGACGATCGTCTTCGCCCGCACCAAGCGCACGGCCGACCGCCTGGGCGAGGAGCTGCGCGACCGCGGCTTCGAGGCGCGCGCCCTGCACGGCGACCTCAACCAGCAGATGCGCGAGAAGGCGCTCGCGTCCTTCCGCGACGGCCGCACGAACGTGCTCGTCGCCACGGACGTCGCGGCTCGCGGCATCGACATCGACGACATCACCCACGTCATCAACTACCAGTGCCCGGAGGATGAGAAGACCTACGTGCACCGGATCGGCCGGACGGGCCGTGCGGGCCGCACCGGCACCGCGATCACGCTGGTCGACTGGGATGACCTCCCCCGCTGGAGCCTCATCGATCGTGCACTGAACCTGGAGCTGGGCGAGCCGCAGGAGACCTACTCCACGTCGCCGCACCTCTACGCGGACCTGGGCATCCCGAAGGGCACGAAGGGCCGACTCAAGCGCCGCCGTCCCGCCGCGGGCGAGGAGGCCGAGGACACCGGCGCCTCCGAGCGCCGCAACCGGTCCGGCCGCTCGGACCGCGACTCCTCCGGCAGCGAGTCGTCGCGCGAGCGCTCCGGCAACCGCAGCCGCTCGCGTCGTCGCACGCGGGGCGGCCAGTCGCAGGACGGGACCACGGCCTCGGCATCGGACAATGGCACGCAGGCAGCGGACACGCAGACCTCCGGCGACGGCTCCGGCGAGGGCCGTCCGCGGCGCAGGCGCCGTCGTCGCGGCGGCAGCGGCCGCAGCACGCAGACGACCGAGGCCCCGGCGACGGGTGCGCCCGCCGGCGCCGCCGCAGCCGAATCGGCCTGATCGGCGAACTCGCCTGACCGATCCCGGGTCCCGGAGACATCACTCCGGGTCACCCCGGTGACGTCAGTCCGGGTCGCCCGCGCAGACACACGGAACGGCGCTCATCGGGTGATCCCGAGGGGCGCCGTTCCGCTCGTCCGGTCCAGGAGCGCCAGGAGCTGCGAGCGCTCCGTCGTGTGCTCGCCCAGCTGGTTGGGCTTGCCCGTGCCGTGGTAGTCGCTGGAACCGGTCACCAGCAGTCCCCGCTCCGCGGCGAGGGTGCGCAGACGCGCCCGGCCCGCCGGCGGGTTGTCCCGGTGATCGACCTCGAGCCCGTCCAGTCCTGCGGCGATGATCGCGCGCATGCCGGCCTCGGGGACGACCCGGCCGCGCGCTGAGGCGAGCGGATGCGCGAACACTGCCGCTCCCCCGGCGTCGTGGATCATGCCGATCGCGTCGACCGGTGAGATGACCGGCAGCGCGACGTAATAGGGACCGCCGCCGGTCAGGAGCCGGCCGAATGCCTCCGTCCGATCGGCGACGACACCGACGGCGACGAGTGCGTCCGCGATGTGCGGACGGCCGATCGTGGCGTCCGGGCCCGCGACCCGCTCGACGTCCTCCCACGTGACGGGGAAGTCCTGGGACAGCCGGTCGACCATGAGCCGGCTGCGGATGATGCGGTCGTCGCGCGCCTGCTCGACGGCGTGCGTGATCTCCGCACCCTCCGGGTCGTGCAGGTAGCAGAGGATGTGGACGCTGATGCCGTCCCAGCGGCAGGACACCTCCATCCCGCGGACCAGGCCCACGCCGGCGGACTGCGCGGCCTCGGCAGCCTCCGCCCACCCGCGGGTCGTGTCGTGGTCCGTAAGGGCCAGGACGCCCAGGCCCACGGCAGCGGCCTCGGCGACGAGCTCCGCGGGCGACTGGGTGCCGTCGGAGTAGCGGGAGTGGGTGTGCAGGTCAGCGCGCATGGCCCCATCGTAGAGCCCGCCACCGCCCGGGGAGCCGTGGTGCCCCTGGCTAGGATGGCGCCATGAGCACCTCTTCTTCCGACGACCTGTCCGATCGCGTCAACAACCGCTCCCACCGGCCCTCGTCGAACGCGTTCCGGGACTTCGTCGCCTCCGGCTGGGACCGCACGCCGCTCACAGACGTCGCTCCGCTGCCGGCCGCCGCCTGGACGCCCGAGCGCCGGGCCGCCGTCTCCCGCCGCTTCCCCGGCGAGCGCATCGTCGTCCCCGCCGGGCCGCTCAAGGTGCGCTCGAACGACACGGACTACCGCTTCCGCGCGCACTCCGCGTTCATCCACCTGACGGGGCTGGAGACGGAGTCGGAGCCGGACGCGCTGCTGGTCTTCGAGCCGAACGACACCGCCGAGGCCGCCGCCAGCACCGCTGCCGTGTCCCCGGACGCTGCCGGACACACCGTCACCCTGTGGTTCCGTCCCCGTGCGGGTGCGGACACGGAGGAGTTCTTCTCCGACGCCCGGTACGGGGAGTACTGGGTGGGACCGCGCGATGACCTCGAGACGATGTCCGTGCGCACGGGGATCCGGACCGCGGACTCCTCGACGGCGCTCGACTCCGTGACGAAGGACCTGGGCTCCGTGTCCGTCCGCGTGGTCCGGGGCGCGGATCAGGCGCTCGAGCAGGCGATCGACGCCGCCCGCGCCCAGGCGAGTGCGGACCAGGAGACGGCCGAGGTGGGCGACGACGAGCTGGCCGAGTTCCTCTCCGAGCTGCGCCTCATCAAGGACGAGCACGAGGTGGGTCAGCTGCGCCGCGCCATCGACATCACGCGCGCCGGTTTCGATCGCGCGGTCGCCTCCCTGCAGGAGGCCACCAGGCATCCCCGCGGCGAGCGCGTCATCGAGACGAGCTTCGAGTCCGCCGCCCGCCTGGACGGCTACGGCGTGGGGTACGACACGATCGCCGCCGCCGGTGACCACGCGTGCACGCTGCACTGGATCCGCAACGACGGCACCGTGCGGCCGGGCGATCTGGTCCTCCTGGACGCGGGGGCGGAGGCGGATTCGCTCTACACCGCGGACATCACCCGCACCCTCCCGGTCGACGGGACGTTCACCCCGGTCCAGGCCCGCATCTACGACGCCGTGCTCGAGGCCGCAGACGCCGCGTTCGCGAAGGCCGCCTCCCACGTCGACGGCCCCGTCCGCTTCCGCGACGTGCACGCCGCCGCGATGGAGGTCATCGCCCGGCGCCTGCACGACTTCGGTCTCCTGCCGGTCAGCGTCGAGGAGTCCCTGTCGGACGCCGGCCAGCAGCACCGCCGGTGGATGGTCCACGGCACCAGCCACCACCTGGGCCTCGACGTCCACGACTGCGCGCAGGCCCGCCGCGACATGTACCTGGACGGGCTGCTGGAGCCCGGCATGGTCTTCACGATCGAGCCGGGCCTCTACTTCAAGGCCGCCGATCAGCTGGTGCCCGCGGAGTTCCGCGGGATCGGCGTCCGGATCGAGGACGACGTCCTCGTGACGCCCGACGGGGTCGAGAACCTGTCCGCGGGCTTCCCCCGCACCCGCGCCGAGGTCGAGGCCTGGGTCCAGCAGCTGGCACCGGGGCGGACCGACTGATGGGGGCCTCGGCGGCGGATGTGGCAGGGCGGGGACCGTTCCGGGAGCCGTTCGGCCGGCTGGTCCCGGGCGGCTCCGTCGTGAGCGTGCCCGGTGTGCGGGTGGGCGCGGCGCAGGCGACGGAGGACGGCTGGCTGACCGGCACGACCGTCCTGCTGCCGCCGGCCGGCACCATCACGGGCGTCGACGTGGCCGGTGGCGGCCCCGCCGGTCACGAGACGGACGTGCTGGCACCCGGCACGCACTCCCCCGGCGCGGACGCGATCGTCCTGACCGGCGGCAGCGCGTGGGGACTGTCGACCGCGCTGGGCGTCCAGCAGGGCCTGGCCGCGGACGGGCGCGGCTTCCCCGCCCCGCAGCTGCCGGGCGCGTACGTGCCGATCGTCCCGACAGCCGCCGTCTACGACCTGGGCCGCGGTGACGGGACCCTGCGGCACCCCGGCCCGGAGATGGGCCTCGCGGCGTATCGCAGCGCCCGCGAGGAGGGCGGCGAGCACGCCGGAGTCCTGGGCGGCCGGGCACCGGTGCGCGGCAGCGTGGGCGGCGGCACCGGCGCGTTCACCGGCCGCGGCCTGCTGCGCGGCGGCCTGGGCTCCGTGTGCCTGCGCACCCGCGGCGGGCACCTGGTCGCGGCCCTCGTCGTCGCGAATCCCATGGGCGATGTGCTGGCGCCCTCGGGCCGCCTGCACGCGGACGGGGTGCTGGAACGGGTGGGCCTCACGGTCCCGGCGGCACCGGCGGACTGGGTCGAGCAGGCCCTCGCGCTGGACGGCACGGTCCGTGACGCGGTCCTCTCGCCCCGGAACACGACGATCGCGGCGATCGTGACGGACGCCGGCCTCGATGCGGCGCAGGTGACCCGGGTCGCGCAGTCCGCGCAGGCGGGCCTCGCGCGGGCGGTCCACCCCTCGCACACGCTCTACGACGGGGACACCGTGTTCGCGCTGGCGACCGGGGCTGCGCAGAGCGACGTCCCCTCGCACGAGCTGGTCGCGATCAACGCCGCCGCGGCGGATGCGCTGTCCCTGGCGATCGTCGACGCGGTGGTCGCCGCGGCCGCTCATCCGCGGGGCGCGGGTGCGGAGGTGCCCGCGGCTCCCCGAC
This sequence comes from Candidatus Brevibacterium intestinigallinarum, assembly GCA_019117325.1. Classification (GTDB taxonomy): domain Bacteria; phylum Actinomycetota; class Actinomycetes; order Actinomycetales; family Brevibacteriaceae; genus Brevibacterium; species Brevibacterium intestinigallinarum. Next base: position 7,758 of record DWZY01000329.1, on the reverse strand, counting down.
CCGCCGCGCTGCGCGAGGTCGCTCCGGAGATGGTGCGCGCATGGGAGGCACAGACCACCGGGGCCTGACCCGTACGATGGAGACCATGAGCGTCGCCACCGAGAGGGTCTTCATCGCGCGCCTGGCCGGGACGAACGTCCTCGATCCCCTGGGAGATCAGGTGGGCCGGGTGCGCGACGCCGTCGTCGTGTATCGCAGCACACTCAGACGGCCGCCCAAGGTCATCGGATTCGTCGTCGAGGTGCCCGGCCGCCGCCGCGTGTTCGTCCCGATCGGGCGCGTCACCAGCATCGATGCGGGTGCTGTCATCACGACCGGGCTGGTCAACATGCGCCGCTTCGTCAAGCGCGCCTCGGAGACGCTGGTCGTGGGCGACCTGCTGGACCAGCGGGTGCTCGTGGGCTCCGACCGCGCCCCCGCCTCCATCGAAGACGTCGCGGTCGAGCAGAAGCGCAATCGCGAATGGGAGATCTCCCGCCTCTTCGTGCGCCGGATCAAGGAGCAGCGCACGCCGTTCGACGCCCTGCGGCGACGCGGCGAGACCATGCAGGTCGACTGGACGGAGGTCGAGTTCCCAGCCGACTCCGCGACCTTCCAGCAGGCCACGCAGCTCCTGGCCGCCTACCAGGACACGAAGCCCGCGGACCTCGCGGACATGCTGCGCGAGCTGGACCCCAAGCGCCGGATGGACGTCGTCCGCGAACTGTCGGACGACCGCCTGGCCGATGTGCTCGAGGAGCTGCCGGAGGAGGACGCGATCGCGATCCTGGACGGTGTGGGCATCGAGCGCTCCGCGATCCTGCTGGAGACGATGCAGCCCGATGACGCGGCTGACCTGCTGGGCGAGCTGTCCGCGGATCGCGCCGAGAGCCTCCTCCAGGCGATGGACGAGGAGGAGGCGGAGGACGTCCGCACGCTGCTGGCGTACGACGAGGACACCGCCGGCGGCCTCATGACGACGGAGCCGGTCATCCTGTCCCCGGAGACCTCGATCGCCGAGGCCCTGGCCCACGTCCGCCGCTCCGAGCTGCCTGCCGCGCTGGCCGCCGCCGTCTTCGTGTGCCGGCAGCCGCTGGAACCGCCCACCGGCACATACCTGGGCCTCGTCCACATCCAGGAGATGCTGCGGCACCCACCGCACGAGGCCGTGGGCACCCTGCTGGACACGGAGGTCGAGCCGCTGCCGCCGGAGGCGCCCACCGGCGAGGTCGCCGCACTGCTGGCGGCCTACAACCTGGTGTCCGTGCCGATCACGGACGAGGCGGATCACCTGGTGGGGGTCGTCACCGTCGATGACGTGCTGGACGCCCTGCTGCCGGACGACTGGCGCGAGCAGCGCGACGAACCACGAGAGGAGGCGGCCCATGGCACGCCCTGACGCACCGGGACTCGACACACCCCGCAGCGCCCGCAGGCGCCTGCCGCAGGTGGGCATGCCCCCGGACTCGTTCGGGCGGATCGCCGAGGGCATCGCCCGCTTCATGGGCACCCCCATGTTCCTCGTGTGGATGACGATCATCTGCGCCGTGTGGCTCGCGTGGAACACGCTGGCCCCGGTGGAGATGCAGTTCGATCCCCGCGAGCTCAACTTCACCCTGCTCACGCTCATCCTCTCGCTGCAGGCGTCCTACGCCGCGCCCCTGCTGCTCCTGGCGGACAACCGGTCCGCGGACCGCGACCGCGTCGAGTTCGAGGCCGACCGCCAGCGGGCCGAGCGCAACCTGGCGGACACGGAGTTCCTCGCCCGCGAGGTCGCGAGCCTGCGCGTGGCGATGCGCGAGGTCGCCACCCGCGACTTCATCCGCTCCGAGCTCAAGTCGCTGCTGGAGGAGATGGACGAGGCCCGGCAGGCCGAGGGGCAGAAGACCGAGGACCGCGACGCAGACAGCACGAGGACGGGCGAGACGGAGCAGACGCACGAGACTGGGCAGACGGACGACGCAGAGCAGGAGGAGGGGACGCGAGGATGACGGACGACGGACGGCGCGCTGACCCGCGCGAGTCCGCCCTGTGGGCCGCGCTGGGCGAGGTCATCGATCCGGAACTGCGGCGGCCCCTCACCGAGCTCGACATGGTCGAGTCCGCGCGGGTGGCCGACGACGGCACGGCCCACGTGCGCGTGCTCCTCACGATCGCCGGCTGCCCCATGCGGGGCACCATCACCGAGGACGTCCGCGCCGCCGCACTCCGAGTCGACGGCATCACGGACGTCGCCCTCGACCTGGGGGTCATGACGCCCGAGCAGCGGAAGGCGCTGCGCGAGCAGCTGCGCGGGGCGGGCCACGTCAACCCCTTCGTGCAGCCGGGGAACCTCACACGGGTCCTGGCGGTGGCCTCGGGCAAGGGCGGGGTCGGCAAGTCCTCCGTGACGGCGAACCTGGCCGCCGCGCTCGCGGCTCGCGGCCTGCGCGTGGGCATCCTCGATGCCGATATCCACGGCTTCTCCATCCCGCCCATGATGGGTGTGGCGGGTAAGCCCACGAAGCTCGAGGACATGATCCTCCCCCTGCCCGGCCACGACGTGTCCGTCATGAGCATCGGCATGTTCGTCGACCCCGGCCAGGCGGTCGTGTGGCGCGGACCCATGCTCCACCGGGCGATCGAGCAGTTCCTCACGGACGTCTTCTGGGGCGACCTGGACGTGCTGCTGCTGGACCTCCCCCCGGGCACCGGTGACGTCGCGATCTCCGTGGGTCAGCTGCTGCCGGACTCCGAACTGCTCATCGTCACAACGCCGCAGCACGCCGCCGCACAGGTCGCGGAGCGCTCCGGAGCCCTGGCCACCAGCACGAAGCAGCGGATCGCGGGCGTCATCGAGAACATGTCGTGGATGGTCATGCCGGACGGCAGCCGGAACGCGATCTTCGGCGAGGGCGGCGGCCGGCAGGTCGCAGAGAGGCTCTCCACCCGGCTCGAGGCCGCCGGCCTGCAGGCACATGTCCCGCTGCTGGGGCAGATCCCGCTGGATCCCGTGGTGCGGGAGGGCGCGGATGCCGGGACGCCGGCTGTGCTGTCCCACCCGGATTCACCGGGCCCGGCCGCACTGCGGGCCATCGCCGACACCCTCGCGCAGAGGCGCCAGTCGCTCCTGGGGAAGAACCTGGGGCTCAGCCCGCTGGACTGACCGGGCGACTCACGATGATGGGTCAGCGACGCAGGACAGGCTCCGGCGTGCTGGGTCGGCTCAGGTCGCTTCGGTATCGAAGGGGGCCGGTCCACCCTCCGCGCGCTTCTCGACCTGGGCGCGATGCCGCTCGAGCGGCGTGAGGCCGGGCAGGTCCTCGACGCTGGGCACTGCGGTGCCCGAGGCCGCTGCGGCTGCCGCGGTGCTGCCGGTCGCGTTCCGGGACCCGCGCTCGGAGGCAGACGGGCCCGACCGGCGCCGCTCCTCGCGGATCGCGCGGTCCTCCTCCGCGAGTGCTTCGCGGACGATGCGGCGCGGATCGTACTGGCGCGGATCGAGGCTCTTCCAGTCGTACTCGTCGAGGTCCGCGCCGAAGTCCTGCTTGACGGTCTCCTTGGCCCCCTCCGCCATCCGGCGGACGCTGCGGACCAGGTCCCGCAGCTTCGCCGCGTACTCCGGCAGACGCTGGGGACCCACGACGAACAGGGCAACAAGGATGAGGATGACGATCTCGAATCCATTGATGCCGAACATGCGCTCGATCCTACCAATCGGGCCTGCGTGTCCCGTCCCCCGCATCGGCGCGTGAGAGGATGCGGCGCATGGACGAACTGCGGGTGGAGCGCGTGCTGCGGGCGGTCGAGTCGATCCCCGCGGGCTGCGCGATGCCGTACGGCCGGGTGGGACGGGCCGTTGGGGAGTCCGCCCGCCTCGCGGCGCGCGTCCTGAGCCACCACGGATCCGCGGTGCCCTGGTGGCGCGTGCCCAATGCGCGCGGTGAACTGCCCCCGCCCCTCATGGCGCGGGCTCTGCTGCACCTGCACGAGGAGGGCACACCGCTCACGGCGGACGGCCGGATCGACCTGCGGCGGGCCGGACTCGACGAGACCGACTACGGCCAGCGGGTCGAGGAGGCACTCGCGGACCTGCCGGACGCTCAGGCCGACGACGAGATGCAGGAGCAGAGCCCCGCCCAGGACTAGACTGACCGGATCGAGAGGAGTCCCGCATGTCCCGCGAGTGGGCCGCCAGCGCGCGCATGGCCGAGCAGTACAACGGCACGGACGCCGTGGACGACGCCGCGCGCTCGATCGCGCAGGAGCACAGGAGGCGCCCCCTGCCGCCCACCTCCAGCGCGGCACTCACCTTCCTCACGTCGCTCCTCGATCCCGCCGCCGCGATCGAGGTGGGCACCGGCACCGGCACCGGGACGCTCGCGCTGCTGCGCGGGATGAACAGGTCGGGGATCCTCACCTCGATCGACACGGATGCGGAGGCGCAGGCCGTCGCGCGGGAGCTCATCGTCCACGCGGACCTCGCCGGACACCGGGTCCGGATGATCACGGGACGCGCCGAGGACGTGCTCGCCCGCCTGTCCGTGGCCGCCTACGACCTCGTCCACATCGATGCGGGCCACCTGCACGCGCCCGCGGTCGTGCCCCTGGCGCTGGAGCGGCTGGAGCCCGGCGGCGTCCTCGTCCTCGATCAGGCCCTGCTGGGCGGGGCCGTCGCAGACCCGACGGTCCGCACGCCCCGCGTGCGCGCACTGCGACAGCTGCTGCAGGACCTGGCCCGGCGGACTGACCTCACCCGGCTGCTCCTGCCCATCGACGACGGGATGCTCGTGCTGCGTCGCCTCTGAGCACCCGCTGCGAATGGCACCGGCCCCCGCACGCGCGAGCGTGCGGGGGCCGGTCTGCGTGAAGCGGGGAGGCTCAGCCTCCGAGCGCCTCGGCGAGCGTGTCGCGCAGCGCGGTCGCCTCATCCGGGCTGATCTCGATGACGAGTCGTCCGCCTCCCTCAACGGGCAGCCGCAGCACCATGCTGCGGCCCTCCTTCGTCACCTCAAGAGGTCCGTCGCCCGTGCGGGGCTTCTGTGCTGCCATGGGAGCATCCCTTCGCGTCGAAAAGCTAACACCACTGATTATCCACCATCCGCACGAAATCCGCCTGTTGCGGCGTCATCCGCGCACGTCACGGCGGCAGGTCACCGGGCGGCGTGAAGTGCCACAGCCAGCCCACCCACACGATCTGGAGGACCGTGAACGCGCTCAGAGCGATCGCTCGCGCCGCCCACGACCGTGAGGCCGCCAGCGTCAGGGCGAGCGGGAAGAGGGGCAGCAGGAGCCGCAGCGTCGAGGTCTGCGGGGTGAAGAACAGGAGGAGATAGATCCCGTACCCCCAGCAGAACTGCTGCATCGTCGCACCCATGGTCCGACCCGCCGGAGAGACGAGCAGGGCGACCATGCCCACGACCAGCACGAGGAGTGCCACGGGGGCGAACATCCCCAGCCACCTCTCTCCCGCGCTCACCCACTGCGTGAGGATGTGCGTCTCGCCCGTGTGCCAGGCGGCTTCCGTGTCCGTGTACGCGGTCAGCGATCCCGTCCGGATCCACGCGTGGATGGGATGCGCGAGTGCCGCGACGCAGGAGAGGACTCCCAGCGTCCACGACGACACCACCTGTCCGGTGGGATACGGCTCGATCCGGCGCCGGCGGAAGCGGTTGATGAGGTGGAGGAGCAGGAAGAACGCGACGGCCACTCCGATCGGCCGTGAGAGCGCCAGGAGGAAGACGGGGCCGATCGCCCAGGCGTACTGCCGCCGCAGCACCAGGAGGAGGACGATCGCCTGGAGGAACAGCGTCAGGGACTCCGCGTACGCGGTGCTGAGGATCGGAGACGCGGGGAAGAAGAGGACGAGCGTGAGGCCCGTGAGCGCGCGACCATGCGTCGTCACCTCGCGGAAGAGCAGGAGGATCACGACCGCGGCCGCGCCGCCCAGGACGGTGGAGAGCACCGGGGCGATCGTGTAGAAGTCCGCGCCGGTCAGCATGGACAGGTCCCGGACCAGCAGGGGGTGCAGCGGGTAGAACGCCCACTGGTTCTGCGCGATCTGCCCCGTCTCGTAGACCGGCAGGGCGGTGGGGTACCACTCCTCCGCGATCCGTCCGTACCAGCCGCCGTCCCAGAAGTTCAGGAAGTCATTCAGGGTGGTCTGCGCGCCGGTCGTCCATGGCGCGACCGGCTGCGTGCGCACGACCATCGCCATGATGCCCAGGGACACGAGGCGCGACACGAGGTAGACCGCCAGGGCCTGCAGCCAGACCGGCAGCGCCAGCACGGCGCGGGCTGCGCGGATGAGCCGCGCACGGTCGAAGAGGCCCGGCAGGACGACCGGGGCCCTCTCCCCCTCTGGAAGATGCGGGTTCGCGGCCGCCCTCACGCGTCGGTGGGAGCGCCGGGTGCAGCGGACGGCGTGCCGGAGGCAGTGGAGGCCGCGCCGGCGGCGGACCGGGCCTCGAGCTGCGCGATGCGCTCGCGCAGGACGTCCATCGTCCGGTCGACCTCGGCGGGACGGTAGCCCCACAGGACCGGCGTGAACCTCACGTCGGCCAGATCCGCGGCACTGGGCTGTGCCGGCAGGCGGTCCGCACGCGGGAGGTCGGGTTCGTCCTGTCCCATCCCGCCGTCGAACACGCCGCGGGAGCCCGCGACGGCGACGACGAGCACGAAGACAGCTGCACACACTCCGAGGATGATCCACATCGGCATGACGTCATCGTCTCACAGCCGCCTGGGTCCTCAGCGCAGGCCGCGCACGCTGCGCAGGGGCTCTGCCGCTCCCGTGATGGCACCGATCATGCGGATCGTGTCGACGGTCTCGGACACATCGTGGGTGCGGATGACGGCTGCTCCGTGCTCGACCGCGTACGCGGTCGCGGCCAGGGTCGCCGGCAGGCGCGCGGCCGGGGTCTGCGCGTCGACGGATTCGCCGATGAAGTCCTTCCGGGAGATCGCCAGGAGCACCGGGTGCCCGTGCTGGGCGAAGCGGTCGATGCTGCGCAGCAGGCGCAGCGACTGGCGCGTGTTCTTCCCGAAGTCCGGGGTGGGGTCCAGCAGGATCCGATGGTCGGGGATGCCGGCCCGGCGCGCGCGGCCGGCCAGGTCGAGGACCCCGGTGAGGACGGCATCCACGACGTTGTCCGGGAGCAGGCCGTACCGGTTGCGGTGGGCGTCAGTGCGCGGGTCCAGTCCGCCGGTGTGCGAGCAGACGAGTCCGGCCCCGGCACGGGCCGCGACGAACGGCAGATCCGGATCGGCACCCGCCCACGTGTCGTTCACGATCCGCGCTCCGGCGGCCAGCGCCTCGCGCGCGACCGGCGCACGGTATGTGTCGGCGGAGATGACGAGGCCCGGCAGCTGCGCGTGGACCGCGGCGATGACCGGACACACGAGGTCGATCTCCTCCTGGATGCCCACGTGCGGGCCGCGACCGGCGCGCACCCCGCCGATGTCGACGATCGCGGCGCCGGCCTCCTGCGCCGCTGCGGCCGCGCGGACCGCGGATTCCGCGGTGGGCTCGGAGACGTGGAAGGAGTCGACGGACCGATTGATGACGGCCATGACAGCGGGCCGCGACGCGCCGGCGTGCACCGAGCCGATCCGCAGGTCCCCGGCAGCCGGGCCCGGCTGCCGTGTCACTGCGAGGGCTCCCCCGAGTGGTCCGGGTCCTGGGCGAGCGGCGGGAGGCAGTCGCCCAGGGCCGCGAGCGCCTCGTCGGCCGTGTCGACGACCGTGAAGAGGTCGACGTCCTGGGGAGCGATGACCCCGCGGTCCACGAGCGTCGTGCGG
>DWZY01000328.1 GCA_019117325.1 Candidatus Brevibacterium intestinigallinarum | reverse complement strand
GCCCGTGCGCAACGCGTCCTGGACCTCACGCTTGAGTCCGCCGCGAGCTTGGACGTAGATGGCTTGGTAGATCGTCTCCGTGCTCACGCGCATGCCCTCGTCGTCTGGATGGTCTTCGCGGATCCGGTTGCGGATCTGCTCTGGAGACCATTGTTCCCGCAGCCCCGCGGTCACATAGTCCCGTAACGGCCCGTCCTCAGCGAGATTCGCCAGTTTCGGGCGAGCCCGTGCCGCAGCTGCCGCTCGGTGCGCACCGTGCGGCAGATACCGCCCCGCGACCATGTGCGCTTCAAGCTCACGCATGATCGTCGACGCCGGCCGACCCAGCTCCCGGCCGATCGCCCGTAACGACAGACCCGCCCGGTGCAGGTCAGCGATCTTCTCCCGCTCGATCATCGACAACAGACGGGAACCGACCTGCTCCGGGACCTGTGGTGGTGGACTCTTCATGGTTTCCATGGTGACCTGCCCGGTCGTGTGATCGACACGTCGACCATCCGGGTAGAACCGTGAGTTCCGCGACCTGCGGACCCCGCGATCCCAGTCCTTCGCGGTCCGTTCATGGATCCCGACAGCAGCAGCCGCCGCCCGGCGGCTTGTCCCTTCCGCCCGCAACCGGGCGAACTCACCGCGGCGAGGATCAGGTCGCGCCTGATGGACCGAACGTTTACCCGCCTGGCGAGCCCAGCTTCCCAGCTCACGCGCGGCGATCTGGACATTGCTGACCTCGTCAAGCAGGACGAGGAACTGTTTGCGTTGCTCTGAAAACGACACGGTGGTCGCAACCTCCCGAAACTCGGGGTGTTGCGACCACCGTTAGAACCCGCCTGATCGGCACGGGGGCTCCTGCGCATGCGCGCTCTGCGAAGACCACAGCGCGGCGCACGGCACGGCTTCACACGCCCCGAATGCTCCCGGTCGCAAGCTCGTCCAGCACGGCGGGCAGACGCTCCTGCAGATCGCCGTCCAGGACCTCATCCGCGAGACCGTCGAACGGCGTGGGTTCCGCGTTGAGGATGAGAGTCCGCGCGCCGTGCTCCGCCGCCAGCGGGACGAGCCCGGCGACGGGGTAGACGCTCAGCCCCGTCCCCACGGCGATGAGCACATCGCAGGCCTCCGCAGCCGCGAACGCCGCATCGAGCACCTGGGCGTCGAGTGCCTCCTCGAAGAGGATCGTCTGCGCGCGGATGATGCCGCCGCAGTCCGGACAGGCGGGGTCGGGGTCTCCCCCGCGGACCCGTGCAGCGGCCTCGGACATCGGCCCAGTGGCACGGCAGTCCTCGCACCGCCACGACCGTGCGGTCCCGTGCACCTCCAGAACGTCCGCAGAACGACTGCCCGCGGCCTGATGCAGACCGTCGATGTTCTGCGTGATGATCGTCGTGTCATGCCCCGCAGCAGCGAACGCCGCGATCGCACGGTGGGCGCGCGTCGGCTCCCGTTCCCACACACGAGATTCCAGGCGCATCTGCCATGCGCGCCGTCGCACGCCAGCATCACCCAGATACCAGGAGAGTGTCGACGTCCGCTCCGCCTCGGGATCGCGCGTCCACACACCGTCCGGTCCGCGGAAGTCCGGGATGCCCGCAGCAGTGCTGATCCCCGCGCCGGTGAGCAGCACGACACTCATGGTGTGCCTGCCTCAGCTGCCGGGTGCGGAGCATCACCGCGCCGCAGTGATGCGAATCGGTCGAGCACCGAGGCGGCCGACTCCACCGTGCACGCGCCGTATCCCGTCCCCGCCCAGAGATGCAGGTGCTCCCGGTCATCCGCGGCAGCCGCGTGCGCCCGGATGCCTCCGGTCAGCACATGCACATGGGGATAGCCCGTCACGGCGTGCTCCCCCATCTGCCTGGTGAAGTGGTTCTCCAGGGCACGCGCCGGGCGACCGGTGAACACTCGGGTCAGGACCGTCCGACGTGCCTCGCCGCTCAGCAGTGCAGCGCGATGCGTGGGCTTGGTGCCCGCTTCCTCCGTCGTGAGGAACAGAGTGCCCAGCTGCACCGCCGCCGCGCCGGCCTCCATGAGCCGAGCCGCCGATGCTTCGCTGTCGACACCGCCGGCCGCGATGACGGGAGCGTCGAGTTCCGCCAAGAGAGAGCGCACCAGCTCCAGAGCCGTCACCTCCACTGGCTCAGCACTCTGGTCGAACTGCGAGCGGTGGCCGCCGGCCTCGATCCCCTGCGCGATGAGCAGGTCAGCCCCATGGCTCACGGCGGCACGCGCTTCAAGCACAGAGGTCACGGTAACCCCCACGAGGACCCCCGCCGCCTGCAGGCTCAGCACGACGTCCTTCTCCGGCAGCCCGAACGTGAAGGTGACCACCTCCGGCACTGTCCGCACGAGCATGGCGAGAAGATCCGCGTAGGTGTCCCACTCGGTCTGTCCCGGTGAGGGTACGGGCGGAATCGTTCCCTCCACACCCTCGCGCTCAGCCCAGGCCGCGAGAGACTCGCGGTACGCACGGACATCGGCTTCCGCGGGAGCCTGCGCCTCCGGAACGAACACATTGACGGACACAGGGCCCTCAGACAGGGAGCGGAATGTCTCCAGCTGCGTCTGTGCTGCCTCCGCCGTCAGATACCCGGTGGCAAGGGAGCCGAGACCTCCGGCATCGGAGACAGCGGCCGCCAGAGCGGGGGTCGATGGCCCGCCGGCCATGGGAGCCTGCACGATCGGCAGGCGCAAGGACAGGAGATCGAAGGTGCTCATGGCCCCATCGTACGCACGCGATGCAGCGACCCTTGAATGCAGGAAGGCCCGAAGGCGAGCAATGCTCAAGCCTTCGGGCCTCTCCATTTCACAAATATTGCGGCAGTGACTTACTCTCCCACACCCTACCGAGTGCAGTACCATCAGCGCAGG
>DWZY01000327.1 GCA_019117325.1 Candidatus Brevibacterium intestinigallinarum | reverse complement strand
GGCCGCTCCTCGACGTCCGTGTACACGACGGCGCCGTGGCCCTCCCAGTCGCCGATCAGCCAGGCGAGCGGAACGAGCTCAGGCGGCAGGTCGACGGGGATCTCGACGGGCATGGGTCAGCGCTTCACCTTGAAGAGGTTGTAGACGACCTTGGCGCCGACGCCCATGGCGCCCAGTGCCGCGAGGGCGACGAGGCCCTCGAAGAAGATGACGAGTCCGGTGTAAGTCTCCATGGGCGGAAGTCTAACTCAGTCATCTCTCAGACACGCAGTCGGTCGGAGGCCGGGACGCACCCGGCCACAACTCGGACACGCGCCCGACCGCACCCCGGACGCGCACCCACCGCCCGGCCAGACAGACGCCTCACCGCACAGCGCGATCGACCGCCCCGCTCACACCCCGGCGACGCGCGTGAAGACGTAGACGATGACGCCGCCCAGTGCGATGGGAGCCGCGCCCAGCGAGGCGTGCACCGCGAAGAGGCGCGCCTTGTCGCGGCGGGTGGCATCCGCCAGCGCCCGCGCCTGGTACTTCGAGCGCGCGACGAGGCCCAGCAGACGGTCGACCGCGGCCGCGAGCACGCCCATGATGCCGCCCAGCACGGCAGCGAGCACGAGTCCTGCGACCGCCTCGCCCAGCACGAGCGCGACGATGAGACCGCTCGCCGCACCGGCCGCGATCGCCAGCGGCGACGTGTAGCGGGCCGGCCACGGCAGCGCCGTCGCGGCCAGCGCCAGGACGACGGCGACGAGGCCCACGAGGATCATCCCGTGGTCCGGGGTCAGGCGGAACGTGGCGATCCACGTCGCCGAGGACAGAGTGATCGCGAGTCCCGCCACCTGCGCGGCCACGTTGGCGGTCGCGTGGGTCGCGCCCACGCCGCGGGCCAGGTTCTGGACGAACGCCCACAGGAGTCCGACGCCCACGAGGGTGGGCAGCCACTCGAGGAACGGCTCCGCCTCCGCCAGCACCGTCGCAGAGATCCCCGCCAGTCCCAGCAGCGCCAGCATGATCGACGTGGCGCGCGGCTGCGGCGAGTCCGTGAGCCGCGGCCACCCGTAGGCGAACACGAGCATGACGAGCACGGCTCCCGGCGCGAACGCCAGGGAGGGCTTGAAGAGGTGCTCGCCCAGCACCGTGGACACCCCCAGCACCAGGGTGAGGCACAGGGCGATCACGACGCGCATCCATCTCAACACCCCTCCATCCTGCATCACCGGCCCGCCCGTGTCGCATCGCCGCGCACGCGCCCGGGCACCTCTGCGTCCGTGCATCCCCTTAAAATGGCCGACGACGGCGGGCTCCGTCCGGACCCCTGCTCCGACCGCGCCGCAGCGCGTCCCCGTTCCCGCCCGCCTGGAGGACCCATGACCGACAGCGCCGCTGCCACCTTCTCCCTCGCATCCCTCGATGCCGCCCGTCCGCTCCTGGACGCGGCCACCCGCGCGGACGGCACGGCCCCGCTGTCCGACGGGCTCCTCGAGGCGGCCGCCGCCGGCACCGCCGTGCTCGTGGGCATCGCCGAGGCCCTGGCCGGCGAGGCCTCCGACGCTGGCTCCAATGCTCCCCTCCTGGGGGTGGGCGCGGCCGCGCTGCAGGGCGACCGCTGGGCCGCCGAGGCCGTCGTCGACCCCGCGCACCGCGGCCGAGGCCTGGGCCGGCTCCTCGTGTCCGCGCTGGACCGCGCGGCCCGGGATGCTGGGGGTGACCCCTGGTTCTGGTCGCACGGCGACCATCCCGCCGCGGACCATCTCGCGGCCTCGGCGGGCTTCTCCCGGTCGCGCGAGCTGCTGCAGCTCACGACGGACGGGATTCCCGAGGTCCCGATCCCGCAGGTGCCAGACGGCGTCGTCCTGCGCGATGTGCGCCCGGAGGACGCCGAGGCCTGGGCCGCCGTCAACAACGCGGCCTTCAGCTGGCACCCGGAGCAGGGACGGCAGGATCCCGCGGACTACCGGGCGCACCTGACGGATCCGGACGCGGACCTCGGCGCCGTCGTCATCGCGGAGCGGACTGAGGACGGCCGCGTGCTGGGCTTCCACGAGACGAAGATGCACGCCGCACACCCGTCCGGGCTGCGGATGGGCGAGGTCCACGTCATCGGCGTCGACCCGGACGTGCACGCGCGCGGCGTGGGCCGCGCACTGCTGCTCGAGGGCATGCGGCGGATGCTGGACCGCGGCGCGGAGGCCATCGAGCTGTACGTCGAGAGCGACAACGAGAAGGCGCTGCCGCTGTACAGGGACGTCGGATTCTCACGTACGGTTGTCCACGTCAGTTTCCAGCCCCCGGAGGACCCCCATGCAGCATGACGTGACGGCCTTCGGGGAAGCGCACGACCTGCCCGCCGCCCCGGACCGGTTCCTCGACCGCGAGCTGTCATGGCTGGCCTTCAACGAGCGCGTCCTCGACATGGCGGCGGACCAGTCGCTCCCGCTGCTGGAGCGCGTCAACTTCCTCTCGATCTTCGCCTCGAACCTCGACGAGTTCTTCATGGTCCGCGTCGCGGGTCTCAAGCGCCGGATCTCGACCGGCCTGGCCGTCGCCTCCGTCACCGGCACCCAGCCGCGGGCCACGATGAAGGCGATCACGGAGAAGGCGAGCGAGCTGGCCCGCCGCCACGCGGACCTCTACCGCCTGGACGTCCGCCCCCGGCTGGAGGCCGAGGACATCGTCATCGTGGGCCTCGACGACCTGACGACCTCCGAGCGGACCAGCATGGACCGCCTCTTCGACGAGCGCGTCTTCCCGGTCCTCACGCCCCTGGCCGTCGACCCCGCCCACCCGTTCCCGTACGTGTCGGGCCTCTCCCTCAACCTGGGTGTCGTCCTGCGGCATCCGCGCTCGGGCGCTGAGCACTTCGCCCGGGTCAAGGTGCCGCCCGTGCTCCCCCGCTTCATCGACATCGCCGCGGTCCAGCGGTCCGAGGCCGCGCACCGCGGTGTCCGCGCTCCCGCGGACCCGGACGCCGGCGCACGGTTCCTGCCCGTCGAGGAGCTCATCACCGCGCACCTGGATGTCCTCTTCGAGGGCATGGAGATCGTGTCCGCCTCCTGCTTCCGGATCACGCGGAACGAGGACCTGGCGGTCGAGGAGGACGACGCGGAGAATCTCCTCAAGGCGCTGGAGCAGGAGCTGGAGCGCCGCCGGTTCGGCCCTGCCGTCCGCCTCGAGATCACGGACGACATGCATCCGCGCGTGCGCGAGCTGCTCGTGTCCGAACTGGCGCTGGATGATTCAGAGATCTACGAGGTGCCCACGCCGCTGGACCTGCGGGGCCTGTCGATCATCGCGGACATCCCGCGCGAGGACCTCCACTACCCCAAGGCCGTCCCGTTCGTCAGCCGCGCGCTGGCGGAGGCGGAGTCCGCGGATCAGGCGGACGTCTTCAGCGCGATGCGCGACCGCGAGATCCTCCTGCAGCACCCCTACGAGTCGTTCTCTACGAGCGTCCAGGCGTTCATCGAGCAGGCGGCTGCGGACCCGCACGTCGTCGCGATCAAGCAGACGCTCTACCGCACCAGCGGCGACTCCCCCATCGTGGACGCGCTCATCGAGGCCGCCCAGGCGGGCAAGCAGGTGCTGGCGGTCGTGGAGATCAAGGCGCGCTTCGACGAGGCGAACAACATCACGTGGGCCCGGAAGCTGGAGCGCGCGGGCGTCCACGTGGTCTACGGGATCGTGGGGCTCAAGACCCACGCGAAGCTGTGCATGGTGGTGCGCCAGGAGGCCGGCGGCCTGCGCCGGTACTGCCACGTGGGCACCGGCAACTACCACCCCAAGACCGCACGGATCTACGAGGACCTGGGCCTGCTGAGCTCCGACCCGGTCGTGGGCCGGGACATCGCGAAGCTCTTCAACCAGCTGTCCGGCCTGGCGCCGGACACCACGTATTCCCGCCTGCTGGTCGCCCCGTCCCGCGTGCGCGAGGGACTGCTGGAGCAGGTCCGCGAGGCGACCGATCGCGCCCTCGCCGGTGAGCGCGCCCGCATCCGCATCAAGGTCAACTCGATCGTCGACGAGGCCTTCATCGACCACCTCTACCTGGCCTCGCGCGCCGGCGTCCAGGTGCAGCTGTTCGTCCGCGGGATCTGTGCGATCCGCCCGGGCATCCCGGGCCTCAGCGAGAACATCGAGGTGCGGTCGATCCTGGGCCGGTTCCTGGAGCACTCGCGGGTCTACATCTTCGAGCACGGTCCGGAGCTGGAGCACGCGGAGGCCTCGATCGGGTCCGCGGACCTCATGCACCGCAACCTGGACCGCAGGGTCGAGGCGCTCGTCCGCCTGCAGGACCCGCAGCAGATCGACGAGGTCCGACAGATGTTCGACCTCGCGTTCGCGCCCACCACCGCGCACTTCGTGCTGGACGGCCACGGCGCGTGGACCCGCGTCGCCGCTGACGACGGGGCAGCACTGCGGGACTACCAGCAGGAGCTCTACCGGGTGCATCGCAAGCGCTGGTCGAGGCAGCGCGCATGAGCCCGTCGCCCGTCAGCAACGCCGGCGAGTCGGCCCGCCTCAAGGCGGATGTCCTGGCCGCCGG
>DWZY01000326.1 GCA_019117325.1 Candidatus Brevibacterium intestinigallinarum | reverse complement strand
CGTGCTCGGCCATGAGCCGCAGGTAGGCGGGTGAGTTCATCGATCCCACGTCGACGGCGATGGTGCGCTCCGGCGTCGAGTAGATGACCTCCGCACCCCCGCGTGCGAGGCGCTCGACGGCGTCGAGTGCGGGATACGACCCGTGATCGTCGAACACGAGGACGTGCTGGCCCGCGGTGACCGGTGACGTCATGACATCCCACACGTCCAGCACGTGCTCGCTGCCCTCGCACACCTCCGTGTCCGGCACTCCGCCCGTCGCGATGATGACGACGTCCGGGGACAGCGCGCGGACCGTGTCCTCATCCGCGTACACGTTGAAGCGCACGTCGACCCCGTTCTTGCGCACCTGCTGCAGACGCCAGTCGACGATCCCGATGAGATCCCGCCGCCGCTCCGACCGTGCCGCGATCGCCAGCTGACCGCCGTGGGTGTCCGAGGCCTCGAGCAGGGTGACGTCGTGCCCGCGGACCGCGGTGACGCGGGCGGCCTCGAGCCCAGCGGGACCGGCACCCACGACGACGACCCGCCGCGGCCTCGGCGACGGCCCCAGCGAGCGGACGGACTGCGGCAGCGTCTGCTCGCGGCCGGTCGCGGGGTTGTGGATGCAGTGGGCGGAGCCGGACACGTAGATCGCGTCGAGGCAGGCGTTCGCGCCCACGCACGGGCGGATGTCGTCCTCCTGGCCGGCGGCCATCTTCGCGACGAGGTGGGGGTCCGCGATCTGCGCGCGGGTCATGCCGATGAGGTCGACGCAGCCGTCCGCCACCGCGTACCGGGCGGTGGGGATGTCCGCGATGCGGGTCGCGTGCAGGACGGGGATGTCGACAGCCGTCCGCACCGTGCGGCACAGCTCCAGGAACGGGGCGGACGGGGTGCCCATGCCGGGGATGGACTCCGCGAGTGCGCGGTCGGACTCGATGCGGCCGCCGGTGATGGAGACGAACCGGATCCCGTGGTCCGCGTACTGCCGGAGGATCGCGATCGCGTCCTCGCTGGTGAGCCCGTCGTCGCGCAGCTGGTCCATGCTCATGCGGATGCCCACGACGAAGTCGTCCGGCACGGCCGCGCGCACGGCGTCGATGAGGCGCAGGGGGACGCGCAGGCGGTTCTCCAGCGAGCCGCCGTACTCGTCGTCGCGGTCGTTCAGCCACGGGGAGACGAAGGAGTCCATGAAGTGACCCCAGTGCTGGAGCTCGAGGCCGTCGATGCCGCCCTCGGCCACGCGGCGGGCCGCCTGCGCGTAGTCGGCGATGATGCGGTCGAGGTCCCAGTCCTCGGCCTCCTTGGCGAACGACCGGTGGGCGGGCTCCCGGTAGCGGCTCGAACTCACGAGCGGCAGCCAGTCGCCCGTGAAGTTCGACGACCTGGCGCCCAGGTGGGTCACCTGGATCATGACCCGCGTGTCGAGCGCGTGCACCTCGTCCGTGAGCTTTCGCAGCCAGGGGACGACCTCATCCGTGCTCAGGTCGATGTTGCCGAAGGCCGCGGGGGAGTCGCGGGACACGATCGCGGAGCCCCCGATCATCGTCATCCCCAGCCCGCCGCGGGCCTTCTCCACGTGGTAGCGGCGGTAGCGGTCGCCGGGCATGCCGTCGTCCGTGTACGCGGGCTCGTGCGAGGTGGAGATGATCCGGTTGCGCAGCGTCACCGACCCGATCGAGAACGGGGTGAGGAGCGGATCCGTGCTGGGTGTCATGGCGACCTCCGGCGATGAGGGGACCGGCCCTCGCCGTTGAGGGCCGGGTACTCGGTAATCGATTACCGAGTACCTGTACTGTAGTGATCGACATCACAGGGGCGCAAGGGTGCGGGCCTGGATCGGCAGGGAGGGGAGGCGCGCATGTCTCTGCGCGAGGAGGCGCTCGAGGAGATCCGCACGGCCATCAGTGTGGGTGACCTGGGCGAGGACCGGATCTTCTCTGCCGCGGGACTGGCGAAGACGCTGGGCATGTCGCTCAGTCCCGTGCGCGAGGCGATGATGTCGCTCGTGGCCGACGGCACCGTCGAAGCCGTCCCCAACCGCGGCTACCGCCTCGCCCCCGTCACGCCTGAGGACCTCGAGGAGATCCTCACGCTGCGCCGCCTGCTGGCCGGCCCGGCTGTCGTGGCGCTGTGCGAGGCGCGGGATCTGCAGGTGGTTAGGGTGCTGCGCGATGCCGCTGCCGCTGCGGTGACAGCCGCCGAGGCCGGGGATCGGAAGTCTTTCTTCGCCGCTGACCGTACGTTCCACGCCCTGGTCCTGGAGCACGGGTTGGGCGCGCGGGCTGCCGCGATCGGCCTGCATCTGCGCGATCAGTCCCGCACGGCGGACGCCGCCGAGGCCCCGGGCAGCCCTAAGGATGCCGTGAGCGCCGCGCAGCTGGTCGATCTGGTCGAGCTGGTGGGCGAGGGGCGGAGCGCGGAGGCCCGGGCGCTCGTCGAGGAGAACCTGGGGTACTTCGAGGGGTGAGGCGGGGGCGGTCGGTCCGGTCTGATCCGCGACGGACGGGCAGATAGCTCGAAGGACGGGTGCACGCACCCGTCCTTCGAGCAGGGAACCCGTCCCCCGCGATCTCAGTCGCTCAGCGACTCACTTCACGTACTCGTCCGCGATGTCCAGCGCGCGGTCGATGACGTCGATGCCGGCCAGCACGTCCTCGTCCGCGATGTTGAGCGGCGGGACGACGTGGATGCGGTTGAAGTTGGCGAACGGCAGGACGCCGCCCGCGTTGATCTCCTTGAGCACGCGCCCCATCGCCTCCGAGCTGCCGCCGTAGGGAGCCAGCGGCTCCTTCGTCTCGCGGTTCGTCACGAGCTCGATCGCCCAGAAGCAGCCCAGGCCGCGGACATCGCCCACGGACGGGTGCTTCTCCTTGAGCTCGCGCAGACGCGGTCCGATGACCTCCTCGCCCAGGCGCTTCGCGTTCTCGACCATGCCCTCGTCGCGCATCGCGTTGATGGTCGCCACGGCCGCCGCGCACGCCAGCGGGTGGCCGGAGTACGTGAGGCCGCCCGGGAACTGGCGGTCGACGAACGTCTGGAACACGTGATCGGAGATGATGACGCCGCCCAGCGGCACGTAGCCGGAGTTCACGCCCTTCGCGAACGTGATGAGGTCCGGCGTGAGGTTCCAGTGGTCGAACGCGAACCACTCGCCGGTGCGCCCGAACCCGGCCATGACCTCATCCGTGATGAGCATGATGCCGTGCTCGCGGGTCAGCTCGCGCACGCCCTCGAGGTACCCGGCCGGCGGCGCGTAGATGCCCGCGGTGCCCGGCACCGTCTCCAGGATGATCGCCGCGATGTTCTGCGCGCCCTCCAGCAGGACCATGTCCTTGAGGTGCTGCAGCGCGCGCTCCGTCTCCTCGGCCTCGGACGTGGAGCCGAAGTGCGACCGGTACGTGTACGCCGGCATGAAGTGCACGACGCCGTCACCGGGCGTGTCGTTGGGGAAGCGCCGCGGGTCGCCGGTCACGTTGACGGCCAGGTTCGTGCCGCCGTGATAGCTGCGGTACGCGGACAGCACCTTGTTCCGGCCCGTGTGCAGGCGGGCCATGCGGATCGCGTGCTCGTTCGCGTCCGCACCGCCGTTCGTGAAGAACACGTGCTCCATGCCCTCCGGCGCAAGCTCCGCGATGAGGCGAGCCGCCTCCGAGCGGGCATCATTCACGTGCTGCGGCGCGATCGTGCAGATGTCCGCCGCCTGCTCCTGGATCGCGCGGACGACGGCCGGGTGCTGGTGGCCGATGTTCGTGTTGACGAGCTGCGAGGAGAGGTCGAGCATCTCCCTGCCCTCCCCGTCCCACACGCGCGAGCCCTCCGCCTTCACGACGGTCATGGGCGAGAACGGTCCCTGCGCCTGCCATGAGTGGAAGACGTGCTTCCGGTCCAGCTCGTGGGCTGCCCGTCCCCGGTCGATCATCTCCTGCGTCACCGGGCCGGAACCCGTCGCCGAGGCCGCTGCCGGGTTGGTCGTATCCCCCGCCGCTGCGGCGGGTGCGGTCTTGTCTGTGATGGTCATCGTCGACTCCTGGGGTTGAGAACTGAGCGGATCAGTTGTTGGTGGGGAATCCGAGGTTGATGCCGCCGTGGCTGGGATCCAGCCAGCGCTTCGTGACGACCTTGCCGCGGGTGAAGAAGTGGACGCCCTCGGCGCCGTACGCGTGGGTGTCGCCGAACAGGGAGTTCTTCCAGCCGCCGAAGCTGAAGTACGCCATGGGCACCGGGATCGGCACGTTCACGCCGATCATGCCCACCTGCACCTCGTTCTCGAACTTGCGGGCTGCGCCGCCGTCGTTCGTGAAGATCGCGGTGCCGTTGCCGTATGGGTTCGCATTGATGAGCTCCAGGCCCTCCTCGTAGGACGGGACGCGGACCACGCAGAGCACGGGGCCGAAGATCTCGTCCGTGTAGATCGACATGTCCGGCGTGACCCGGTCGAACAGGGTGGGGTTGAGGAACGCTGCGGCGGAATCCGCGTCCGGGCTGCCGGTGCGGCCGTCCAGGACGAGCTCCGCGCCCGCCTCGACGCCCGCGTCGATGTAGCCGGCCACCTTGTCGCGGTGCGCGACCGTGATGAGCGGGCCCATGTCCGGCTCGCGCGTGCCGTCGCCCACTGTGAGGTTCCGGGTGCGCTCGGCGATCTTCGCGACCAGCTCGTCCGCGATCGAGTCGACCGCGACGACGACGGAGATCGCCATGCAGCGCTCGCCCGCCGCGCCGTAGCCCGCGTTGACCGCGGAATCGGCGGTGATGTCGAGGTCCGCGTCGGGCAGGACCAGCATGTGGTTCTTCGCGCCGCCCAGCGCCTGAACGCGCTTGCCGTGCGCGCTGGCGGTCTCGTAGATGTACTTCGCGATGGGCGTCGAGCCCACGAAGGACACGGAATCCACCTGCTCGTCCGTCAGCAGCGTGTCGACGGACTCCTTGTCACCGTGGATGACGTTGAAGACGCCGTCGGGCAGACCGGCCTCCTTCCAGAGCTCGGCCAGCCAGTTCGCGGCGGACGGATCCTTCTCCGACGGCTTGAGGACGACGGTGTTGCCCGCGGCGATCGCGACGGGGAAGAACCACAGCGGCACCATCGCCGGGAAGTTGAACGGCGAGATGATCGCGGAGACGCCCACCGGCTGGCGGACCGAGTGGACGTCCACCCCCGTCGAGGCGTTCTCCGTGTGCCCGCCCTTGAGCAGGTACGGCATGTTGCAGGAGAGCTCGACGACCTCGAGGCCGCGGGACACCTCGCCCAGCGCGTCGGAGACGACCTTGCCGTGCTCGGCTGTGATGATCTCCGCCAGCTCCTGCTTGCGGGCGTTGAGCAGCTCGCGGAACGCGAACATGATGGACGTGCGCTTGGCCAGCGAGGTGTCGCGCCAGGCGGGGAATGCTTCGGCCGCCGCGCGGATGCCTGCACGCGTCTGCTCTGCCGATGCGAGCGCGACCTTCCCGCTCGTGACGCCGGTGGCCGGGTTGACGACATCCGCGAAGCGGCTGTCATCCGAGGCCGTGACGGTCTGTCCGTTGATCCAGTGCTGAATGGTCTTCACTGCGACTCCCTCTGGAGGACGATCGGAGGCGACGGTGCTTCTCCGATGGTGGGCGCCCGCGGTGTCGTGCTCCCCGCAGGCCCGGCGGGCATCTGCGTCCGCCGGTGTGTGCTTCCAGTGTGAGCCGTGCCGCACCCGGTGACCAGGGGCAGAGTGTCAGGCTGAATCCGCTCAGCATGACGGACTGTAAACTCGTGCCATGGAGACCCAAGCGCCCCGATCGGAGACGGCCCCCGCACCCGTGACGGTGCGGTCGATCCTCCATCTCGACGAGATCCGCGGCGCCCGTCCGCAGGTGCTGAGCGGGTTCGCGCGACTGGGCGATCCGGTCCGCTGGGTGCACATCGCAGAGACGGACGAGGTGCCCTCGCTCCTGGAGGGCGGCGAGCTCATCCTCAGCAGCAGCACGCGGTTCCGCCGCTCGGTCGCCCGCACCCGTGACTTCCTCGCCCGTCTGGACGCGGCCGGTGCTGCGGGCTTCATCATCGAGATCGTCGACGAGTCCGGCCAGACGTCCGAGGCCGACCGTGCGCTCCTCATCGAAGCGGTGCGCGGCGTGGACCTGCCGGTCATCGTCCTGGCGGACCGGGCCCGCTATGTGCGCGTCACCCAGGCCGCCCATCGCCTGCTCATCGGCGAGCAGCTGGCGCGGGTCGAGCGCGCGCGGCGCGTCCACGAGGTCTTCACGGACCTGAGCCTGCGCGGAGCGGACGAGCAGCTCATCGTCGACACGACCGCGCAGCTGCTGGGCAGCGGCGTTGTCCTCGAGGACGCAACGCACCGCGTCCTCGCCTTCAACCCGGCGGACGCCTCCCCACGCAAGCTCCTGGACGGCTGGCCCCGCACCAGCCGCCAGCAGGTGGCGGTGGGGATGCGCGGCCGCCGCTGGGGCCGCCTCGTCGCGCCCTTCGCGGATCCGCACGACGACCACGCCAGCGAGGTGCTGGAGCGAGCCGGCCAGGCCATCACCCTGGTGCGGATGTCGACGCAGAACGAGCGCGACGCCCAGCAGCGCGCCGCGGACGCGCTCGTCCAGGAGCTCCTGAGTGCCACGGACCTGTCCGAGGACGACGCGCTGGTCCGCGCCCGCAGCCTGGGGCTGGCAGACACGGGCCTCTTCACTCCCGTGGCGATCTGCACCGCCGCCGAGGCCCCGACCGGCTCCGACGCCGACCCCACCGCCGCGCAGCTGACGGAGCAGGCGCTGCGCAGCGAACTGGTCGCGGCCGCGGAGGCGGAGGGGGCCTCGGCGATCGTGGGCCGGAAGCGGGCCGGGATGCTCGCGGGCATCGTGGGCACCCGCAAGCGCCGGGGCGACGTCGACCCCGTGCTGGACGGGATCTTCCGGCGGCTCGCGGAATCCGTCGCGGTCGAGCACACGGTGGGAGCCGGCCAGGCGCACGGTGCGCTGCTGGAGGCCGGTCGCGAGCTGGAGCAGGCGGTGCAGGTGGCAGACATCGTCGCGACGATGTCCGTGCGCAGCAGACCGTTCCACCGGTTCGCGGACGTGCGGATGCGCGGTCTCGTCGCAGCGCTGCGCGATGATCCGCGGATGCGGGCGTTCGCGGAAGCGGAGCTGGGGGAGCTGCTGGACGACGACGGGTCGCGTGGCGGGCATTCGGACCTCGAGGTCCTGGCGGCGCTGCTGGAAGCTGGCGGCGGCAAGACACAGGCGGCCCGCACACTGGGTCTCAGCCGGCCAGCGGTCTATGCGCGTGCTCAACGGCTGGAGGAACGGCTGGGGGTCTCGCTCGAGGACGCGGAGTCTCGCACCGCGCTCCACACCGCACTGCTGTGGTGGCGCTCGGCTCACTGATCCGCGAGGGACGGGCCGCTGGTCCGGGGGACACCCGCGTGCAG
>DWZY01000036.1 GCA_019117325.1 Candidatus Brevibacterium intestinigallinarum | reverse complement strand
GTGCCCGCCGCGGCCGACGTCGAGACGACGAGGACGACCGCGCGCCGACCCTCACCGAAGGTGGGCGAGCGGTCCCCGCCGCGCGTCGCGGTGCGCGGCCGGCGGTCCGATTCCGGACGCGTCAGGCGGACACCGTCTCGCGCGCGCACGCGCGACGAGCGGCCGGGGCGCTCATGCCGTCCCCGGTGGTCGTGCCCGCCAGTGGTCTGGTGCCGCTCAGTCTGGTGTCGCTCGTCGTCCACTCATCTGCTCCAGTCGCCGGAGGCGCCCCCGGCCTTGTGCTCGACACGGGTGGGCCCGATGACGGCCTCCCGGTCCAGCGCCTTCACCATGTCGTAGAGGGTGAGTGCTGCGACCGAGGCGGCCGTGAGCGCCTCCATCTCCACCCCCGTCACGCCGGTCGTCTTCACGCGGGCACTGATCTCGATCGCACCCGCATCATCCTCCGCCCGCGCCAGGTCCACCGCGACGCCGGTGAGCGGCAGCGGGTGGCACAGCGGGACGAGGTCGGGCGTGCGCTTGGCCGCCATGATCCCCGCGACGCGGGCCACGGCCAGGGCGTCCCCCTTCGGCAGGGTGCCGTCCAGCATCTGGTCGACGACCTCGGCGGTGGTGGTGAGCCGGGAGGAGGCGACGGCGACGCGGGCCGTCACGGCCTTCGCGGACACGTCGACCATGTGCGCGGACCCGTCCTCGCGGACGTGGGTGAGGCGGCCGTCGCGGCGCGCATCGTCGTGGGGCTGCGGGGGCTCGTGGGGCTGCGAGGGCTCGCGATGCTGCGGGGTCTCGTGCGTGCTCACAGCAGCACCACCTCCACGGGAGTGCCGGCCGGCAGCGGATCGGGGCCCGGCGGGACGACGATGAGGCAGTCCGCGCGGGCGGCGGTCGCCAGCAGGTGCGAGCTGGTGCCGGCCAGGGCGTGGACCCGCAGCTGGGCGGAGTCCGGGTCGAGAGTGCCGTCGACCTGCAGGCCTGTGCCCAGACGCGCGCGGCGCATCTGCGTGCGCGCGGGCAGCGGGGTCACCTCCTCGACGAGCGAGGCCGTGAGCCGGCGGGCGGGCGCACCGGTCTGCCACGCGCGGGCGATCGCGTCGCGCAGCAGGACGTGCGCGCTGATCCACGTGCTGACCGGATTGCCGGGGAAGCAGACGATCGGGACGGAGTTCCCCTCCTCGCAGCGCAGCACACCGGCGCCCTGCGGACCGCCCGGCTGCATCGCGATGGATCCGAACCCCACGAGGGGCGTGTACCCGTCCAGATCCGCGTCCTGGGACAGGCTCTGCTGGACGACCTCGAACCTGCCCGCACTGATGCCGCCGCTCGTGACGACGAGGTCCGGGTCGACCGCGCGGACACGCTCGCTCAGGGCGACGCGGAAGTCCTCCACCGTGTCGCTCACGACCAGCGAGTCCACGACGGCCGCCCCCGCGGAGCGCAGCACTGCCGTGAGCAGGGCGGTGTTCGCGTCGTAGAGCTGG
The DNA here is from genome assembly GCA_019117325.1 of Candidatus Brevibacterium intestinigallinarum. Lineage (GTDB taxonomy): Bacteria > Actinomycetota > Actinomycetes > Actinomycetales > Brevibacteriaceae > Brevibacterium > Brevibacterium intestinigallinarum. The sequence goes on along the minus strand of DWZY01000036.1, from coordinate 5,794 downwards.
CCCGGACCAAGGGTCTCTCCGGGAGCTGCGACCTCGTCGCCGCCGGCCACGATGAGGACGCGGGGGCGAGCCCGCACCTGCACCTCTGTCAGGCCGAATGCCGCGAGCACGCCCAGCGACGCCGCCGTGAGCGGCGCATCGGCGACCAGCGCCCGGTCGCCCTTGCGGATGTCGCTGCCGCGGTGACGGACGAACTGGCCGGCCGGTACCGCGTCGAGCTGGATCGTCGGGGCATCGAAGCCGTCAGTCGCCTCGACGGGCACCACAGCGTCCGCGCCCGGCGGGACGGGAGCTCCCGTCATGATCGCAGTGGCCTCCCCCGCGGACACCGCCTCGCCCTCGTGCCCGGCGGGGTGCATGCCCACGACGTCGAACGTGCCGGGCGTCGCAGCGGAGGACACCGCGAAGCCGTCCATCTGCGAATCGTCGAAGCGCGGCAGATCCGCGGGAGCGCTGAAGTCCTCGAGGAGCACGCGGTGCAGCGCCTCCGTCACGCGCACGGACTCACTGTCCAGGACGCGCGTGGACAGAGCCGTGACGAGGAGGTCGACGTGCTCGTCGATGGTGCGCGGCTGCGACCAGCTCCGGAATGGTCCGTGGACGGCGGCAGGCGGGAGGTCGCCGGGTGCGGTCATGGCCCCGATCCTACCGGCGGACGGTGAGCACGGGCTGGGACCGGAGAGCGGCCTCGGCGGGGGTCTGGGACGGTCGCGGCGCGGAGCCGGCGCCTGCGCGGAGCCGGCGACGGCCTCGGCGGCTACCGCAGGCGCGGCCGGGCGAGCGCCAGCGGCACGGTCAGGAGGGAGACGGCGCCGCCCACCAGCATCGCGGTGCTGTACGAGGATCCGCCGGCGATGAGGCCGATCATGACCGCGCCCGCGCCGGTGCCCGCGTCGAAGCCCACGTTCCAGACCGCGCTGGCCGCCCCGTAATGCGGGCGGCTGACGGACTCGAAGGCGACGACCAGGGTGAGGTTCTGCAGGCCGCCGTAGCTCACACCCACGATCGTCGCGCCCAGCAGCAGTGCCCACGCGGTCGTGGCCTGCGGGTCGCGCACGGCCCACGCGACGACGGACATCCCCACGACCGTGAGCAGCACCAGCGGCCAGATGAAGGCGCGCGCTCCGTGGCGGTCGGCCAGGCCGCCCGCCTTCCATCGAGCCACCGCCGCGACCGCGGTCATGCACAGGAGTGCGAGCGTGCTCAGCAGTGCGCTGTCGCTCATGGGCGCCATGAAGGTGATGAGAGCGCCGCCGGCCAGGGTGACCGCCAGGAGGAGGGCCATGGGGCGGAGGAGGGAGAGGTACGGGGGCGGCTCGGTGGGATCCGGGACGTGGTCGACGCGGCGGCCCAGCATCATCGCGGGTACCGCACCGACGACCGGCAGCAGCCCGATCGCGAAGATGACGCCGTAGCCCAGGTGCTCGACCGCCCACGGCCCGCCGGACACGAAGAGGATCTGGGGTGCGGCGATCGCCAGCCCGTAGACGCCGATCGCCTGGCCGCGGCGGGCGGGCTCGACGAGCTCGGCGACCAGGGCGCTGCCGGTGACCGTGAGGACACCGAAGCCCATGCCGCGCACGGCGGAGATGAGGAGGATGAGGGACAGGGAGTCACTCAGCGCGAAGAGGGCGGCGGGCGCACCCAGCAGCAGCATCCCCGCCCCCAGCACGGGGGTCCAGCCCAGGAGCCGCAGCGCGCGCGGCACCACCAGCTGGGTGAGGACGGTGAAGAGCATGAGGACACCGTTGACCGCCCCCGCGCCCACGGACCCGGCACCGCCGTGGACCGCCCACAGGGGCGCGACGGGCAGCAGCGCCGCGTAGCCGGAGAACCCCAGGCCGGTCATGAGGACCAGCAGGGGCATGCCGGGCTCGCGCAGGACGGAACGAGAGGGCATGCTCGCAGGCTATCGCTCGTGTCCACCCGTCTGGAGCCCCGGCCCGTGCCCCAGACCGCACCCCCGCCTCCCTTGCCCCGATCCGTACACTTGAGGGGTATGAACGTGAGCCTCGGGATGCCCGTCGTCCGCGGCGCAGCGGCCGACGATTCCCCGGACACAGCCGCGCAGATGCGCGAGCGCTCCCTGGCCGCGACCCGCGCCGAGCTGGACAGCCGCGCGGGAGACGCGCCGCGCACCCCGGGCCTGCACGATCGCTTCGGCCGGCGGGGCACGGACCTGCGGATCTCCCTGACGGACAAGTGCAACCTGCGCTGCACCTACTGCATGCCCGCCGAGGGCATGAACTGGATGCCGCAGTCCTCCCTCCTCACCGCCGCCGAGGTCATCCGCCTCGTCGACATCGCCGTCGACGTCCACGGGGTGCGGGACCTGCGGCTGACCGGCGGCGAGCCGCTCATCCGCCCGGACCTCGAGGACATCATCGCGGGCGTCCGGGAGCACCACCCGGACCTGCCGATCGCACTCACGACGAACGGGATCGGGCTGACCCGCCGCGCAGAGACGCTGGCGCGGGCCGGGCTCACCCGGATCAACGTCTCGCTCGACACGATCGACGCGGACACGTACCGGCAGCTGGCCCGCCGCGACCGGCTGGCGGACGTGCTCGCCGGCATCGACGCGGCCCAGGCGGCGGGGCTCGACCCGGTCAAGCTCAACGCGGTGCTCATGCGCGGCGTCAACGACGAGCAGGCCCCGGACCTGCTGGCCTTCGCGCTGGCCCGCGGCGTGCGCCTGCGCTTCATCGAGCAGATGCCCCTGGACGGCGACCACGGCTGGACGCGGGAGGGCATGGTCACCGCCGCCGAGGTCCGCGACCGACTCTCCCAGCACTGGGACCTGACCCCGGACCAGGAGCCGCGCGACGGCGCCCCGGCCGAGCTGTGGACCGTCACCTCCCGCACCCGGGAGCCCCGCGTCCTCGGCACGGTGGGTGTCATCGCCTCGGTGACGGAGCCGTTCTGCTCCGCCTGCACCCGCACCCGCATCACCGCGGAGGGGCGGGTGCGCTCGTGCCTCTTCTCCCACGAGGAGTTCGACCTGGCAGGCGCCCTGCGGGCCGGTGAGTCGGACGCCGTCATCGCCCGGATGTGGCAGCAGGCGATGTGGCTCAAGCCCGCGGCCCACGGCATGGGCCAGCCCGGCCTGGACAGTGACGCGTACGTGCAGCCCGAGCGCTCGATGAGCGCGATCGGCGGATGAGGAGGCAGTCCATGTCGATGATCGAGGTCCGCTACTTCGCGGCGGCCCGTGCCGCTGCGGGTGGCACTGCGCGCGAGGCGATCGCCCTCCCGCCCCGCACCGAGGCGCTCACCCGCGAGCAGCTGGCCGCGCTGCTCGTCTCCCTCCATCCGGACGCACCGGAGGGCGAGCCCTCGCTCACGCAGGTCCTCGAGCAGTCGAGCGTGCTGGTCGACGGCGTCGTCCTGCGCGACGATGACGCCCCCGCCGTCCGCGCGGGCACCCGCGTCGACGTCCTGCCCCCGTTCGCCGGCGGATGAGCACGCCCGGCGCGCACCCGGGCTGGGCGGAGGCGATGCTGATCGCCCACGCCACCGGCGCACAGGCGACGGCGGACTCACTCGCAGCCGCCGAGGCCGGGGCCGGCTCGATCGAGTCCCTCCCCCTGGCACAGGCGCACGGCCGGATCCTGGCCGCGGACCTGCGCGCCACCCAGCCGGTCCCCCACGTCGCGACCGCCGCGATGGATGGCTACGCCGTCGCGGGCGACCCGCCCTGGCTGCTCGAGGATCAGCAGGGAGAGGGCCGGAAGATCCACGTCCGGTCCGCCTCCACTCCCCTCGCACCCGGCTGGGCCCGCACGATCGTGACGGGTGGGCAAGTGCCGGCCGGGGCCTCGGGCGTCGTGCGGCAGGAGTACACGGAGACGCAACCCGCGGAGCCAGGCTCCGCAGTCCCGAACTCTGCAGACCACCAGCTCCGCATCCGCCTGCGCCCCGACGCCCCCGCCTCGGAGCTGGAGCCCGGCCGCCACATCCGCCCCGCCGGCCGCGAGGCGAAGGCCGGCGAGCTCCTCGCCGCCGCCGGCGATGTGCTCACCCCGACGCGGGTGGCGCTCGCGGCGATCTGCGGCTTCGACGAGGTGCCCGTCCACCGGCCCCGCACGGTCGCCCTCCTCCTGACGGGCGATGAGGTCGTGACCTCAGGCGTCCCCGAGGCCGGGCAGGTGCGCGACGCGTTCGAGGTCCAGCTGCCGCACTCCCTCGCCCGCCGCGGCCTCGCGATCGCCGCGATCCGGCGGATCGGGGACGACCGGGAGACGACGCGGGAGGCACTCCTCCAGCTCGCGGCGCAGGCGGACATGATCGTGACGACCGGCGGCACGGCGCGCTCGGACGCCGACCACGTGCGGGCGAGCCTCGAAGCGCTCGAGTCCGCCCGGGTCATCATCGGGCAGCTGGGCATGCGCCCCGGCCATCCCACGATGCTCACCGTCCTGACGACTGCGGATGACCGAACCGTCCCGGTCCTCAGCCTGCCGGGCAACCCCCTGGCGGCGATGGCCGCGGCGCGCGTCGTGGGCAGCGCGCTCATCCGCGGCCTCACTCGTCGTCCGGCAGAAGTCCCGCTCACGGTGCCCGTCGCATCTTCCCTGCCCGGGGAGACAGTCGACCGACTCGTGCCCGCGACCGTGGAGGACGGGAGCACAGCCGAGGCTCCGGCTGCCGAGGCCGGCTCCGATCTCGCAGGCACCGAGGCCACTCCCTCCGAGGCCCGCTGGGCTCCCCGGCCCCACGTCGCGGCCCACATGATGCGGGGGCTGGCGGGCGCCCAGGGCTGGCTCGTCCTGCCCTCCCACCCGGTGGCCGCGGGCGAGCGCATCCCCTTCCTCCCCCTGGAGGAGTGACACTCTCCCACCCCGCCTCCTCCCGCATCTGCGACCGCATTGCGGATGAGATGCCGCACCTGCGATGTTTCGGATACGGTGTGGCCAGTGAAGCGCAGTGAGCCTCGCGTTCGTCCAGGAGGACCCCCCATGCAGCGTCGCACCGCCCGTCGTCCGTCCGCGTCCCGTCCGGCTGTCGCCCGGTCTGCCCGGACCCCGCTCGCCGTCCTCGCCGGTGCCTCGGCGCTGGCGCTGGCACTGACCGGTTGCGGGTCCTCCGGTGATACTGCCGAGGGAGACGACGAGGGAGCCTCCGGCGGCGAGTCCACCACCCTCACCGTCTTCGCCGCGGCCTCGCTCACGGACGCGTACGAGCAGCTGGCGGAGACGTTCTCCGAGCAGCACGAGGGCGTCGACGTCCAGTTCAGCTTCGCGGGCTCCTCCGACCTCGTCACCCAGATCGAGGAGGGCGCCCCCGCAGACGTCATCGCGACCGCGGACGAGCGCACGATGCAGCAGCTGGTCGACGCGGACGGCGTCGAGGGCGAGCCGCAGATCTTCGTCTCGAACACCCTTGTCATCGCGGTGCCCACGGGCAACCCGGCGGGTGTCGAGGACCTCGCATCGCTGGAGAACCCGGACCTGGACGTCGTCGTGTGCGCGCCCCAGGTGCCGTGCGGTGCGGCGACGGAGACGGTCGAGGAGGCCGGCGGCATCACCCTCACCCCGGTGAGCGAGGAGCCTGCCGTCACGGACGTGCTGGGCAAGGTGGCGAACGGACAGGCCGATGCCGGCCTCGTCTACCGCACGGACGCAGCCGGCTCCGAGGACGTCGACGCGATCGAGTTCGACGAGTCGGAGGAGGCGATCAACCTCTACCCGATCGCCCCCGTCAAGGACGCGGAGAACGCCGAGCTCGCCCAGGAGTTCGTCGACTTCATCCCCTCCGACGAGGCCCGCACGGTCTTCGACGAGGCCGGGTTCGC
>DWZY01000325.1 GCA_019117325.1 Candidatus Brevibacterium intestinigallinarum | reverse complement strand
CCCGCGTACACGAGCGAGAGGACGTGGACGTCGTAGCCGATGCCGCGGGAGGAGTCCCACGTCGACGGCAGCCGCCAACCCCAGGTGAGGGATCCGCCCGGGGTGGGTGCGGCCTCGGCGGCGGTGTGCGCGGACGCGATCCGGGGGACCGCCAGCGCGGCGGTGCCCAGCGCGGCCCCGGCGAAGAGGGAGAACTGGCGCCGGGTCAGGTGCGGGCGCCGCGGCGGGCGGGTGCCGTGCGTCATGGGTGCCTCATCTCCTCGTGGTCGTGGATGGTCGTGGGTGTTCCGGATCACCGTGCACGGTCCGGCGGCCCGGTGCGTGCCAGACGTTCATCCGGTGACGCGGGGTGTCACGGAGGCGACGCGGAACGACGCATAGCGTCACGCGATTGGGAGTGGGCTTGGGCGGCGGACCAGGATGTGCGGAGACGGCACCGACCGTTGCACCACGGCGATCTGTGGCTGCGATGCCCGACGATCTGCGGGAGCGAGGCGGCGCCGATGACGACGTGAAGGCGGAGAAGAGGAGTGCGGCGATGACGCGCAGCGAGGGGCCGGCGACGCGGCAGATCCACGCGGGGTACACGCCCGGGGAGCCGCAGAACACGGTGACGGTGCCGGTGTACCAGTCCGCGGCCTATGAGTTCGAGTCCTTCGCCGCGGCGCGAGACACCTTCGCGCTCACGCGGGTGGGCAACATCTACAGCCGCAACGGCAACCCGACGAACGCGGTGCTGGAGCGCCGGATCGCGGCGCTGGAGGGCGGTGTGGGAGCCATCGCGGTGGGGTCCGGGCAGGCGGCTGTCGCCGCGGCACTGCTGACGCTCATCGCCGCCGCCGGGCCGGGGCAGCACCACATCGTCGCGTCGAACAAGCTCTACGGCGGGACGTCAGACCTACTGGGGGACACGCTGGCGGACCTGGGGATCGAGGTGACTCTCGTCGACCCGCTGGACCACGGGGCCTGGGCCGGGGCGCTGCGGGAGACGACGCGGGCGGTGCTCCTGGAATCCGTGGGCAATCCGGTGCTGACGATCCCGGACCTGCCGGAGATCGCCCGGATCGCGCATGCGGCAGATGTGCCCGTCATCGTCGACAACACGATGGGGACGCCCACCCTGCACCGGCCGATCGATCACGGGGCGGACATCGTCGTGCATTCCGCGACGAAGTACCTGGGCGGGCACGGCATCGCGATCGCGGGTGCCCTGGTCGATGCGGGCACGTTCGACTTCACCGCTCGGCCGGAGCGGTGGCCGCGGCTGACTGCTCCGTATCCGCGGTTCGGTGGCCTTGTCTTCACGGAGGCGTTCGACGGGACCGGGGGACGGACGCCGTTCCTGGTGCTGGCGCGGTCCAAGGTCGTCCATGATCTGGGGCCCACGCTGGCGCCGGCGACCGCTGCGCAGATCCTCGTGGGCATCGAGACCCTGGACCTGCGCGTGCAGCGGCAGACTGCGACCGCGCTGCAGCTGGCGCAGTTCTTGGCAGGGCGGCCGGAGGTGGCGCGCGTCCATCACCCCGGGCTGCCGGAACACCCGGAGCATGCGCGGGCGCAGCGGCTGTTCCCGGACGGTGTGGGCGGTGTGTTCGCGTTCGACCTGGCGACGGGAGCGGACTCCGTCGAGACGTTCGTCGATGCGCTCGAGCTGTTCGCGCTCGCCGCCAACATCGGGGACGCGCGGTCCCTGGTCGTCCACCCGGCGACGATGACGCACTCGCGGCTGGACGCCGCCGGCCGCGCCGAGGCCGGGATCGACCTCACGACCATCCGCCTGTCCGTGGGGCTGGAGGATGTCGCGGACCTGCAGGCGGACCTGGAGCAGGCGCTGGACGCGGTGGGTGCCCATCACTTCTCGCACGACTCGGAAGGACACTGACATGCGATTCGGCTACTGGACCCCCGTCTACGGCGGCTTCCTGCGCAACATCGAGGACGAGGGCATGCCGCCCACGTGGGACTACATCAAGCGGATCAGCACGCAGGCCGACCGACTGGGCTTCGACCTCACCCTGGTGCCGGAGCTCTACCTGAATGACCGCAAGGGACCGGAGGCGCCCAGCCTCGAGGCGTGGTCGCTGGCCACCGCGATCGCCGCGGTGACGGACCAGATCGAGGTGCTCACCGCGATCCGTCCCGGCTATCACAACCCCCAGGTGACGGCGAAGCGCCTGTCGACCCTGGCGGACATCTCCGGCGACCGGCTCTCCCTCAACGTCGTCGCGGCGTGGTGGGCGGAGGAGGCGAAGCAGTTCGGTGGCGTGTTCCCCTCGCACGACGACCGCTACGTGCACTGCCGCGAGTTCGTCGATGCGCTGCGAGGGCTGCTGACGGAGTCGCCGTACAGCCAGCACGGGGAGTACTTCGACATCGAGGGAACGGTCGTCGAGCCCAAGCCCGCCCGACTGCCGCAGTTCTACGCCGGCGGCGAGTCCGAGGGCGGACGCGAGGCGATCGCGGGCTTCGCGGACTCGTATGTCACCCACGGCGGGACGATCGAGGAGATCCGCGAGAAGGCGGCGGACGTGAACGCCCGCCGCGAGCGCCTGCAGGGCGGACCCTTCGGCTCGATCGGGATGAGCGCGTACATCATCATCCGCGACACGGAGGCGGAAGCGCGCAAGGAGCTGGACCGCATCACGACGGTCGACCCGAACTCGCCGGGGTACGCCTCCTTCGAGGAGTTCACGACGCACTCGAACCTGGACGTCGAGGTGTCGAAGCGCGAGTACTCCGTGGGCACGCGCGCGCTGCGCCCGGAGCTGGTGGGCACCCCGGAGCAGGTGGCGGAGAAGATCCGTGCGTACGAGGAAGCGGGACTGAACCTGCTGCTCATCCAGGCCTCGCCCCTGCACGAGGAGCTGGAGCGCATCGCCACGGACCTCATCCCGCTGGTCAGGGGCTGAGCCGGCCCCCTCCCCTCCCTTTCCGCGACACGCCGCGTGCATGTTCGGCGGGATCCGGCGCGCGGGGTCCCGTCGAACACGGAGGGTCCCCTCGCGACAGCGGCTCGGCGGAGGGGCGCCGCCGTCCGTCGTGCGAGGATGAATCGGCACGGCGGACACAGGCGAAGGAGCAGGACGGCATGAAGATCCTCATCGTGGGGGCAGGGGCGACCGGAGGTGCGTACGGAGCCCGACTGCTGGAGGCCGGACGCGACGTGACGTTCCTGGTGCGGGAGCGCCGTGCTGAGCAGCTGCGGTCCGAGG
>DWZY01000324.1 GCA_019117325.1 Candidatus Brevibacterium intestinigallinarum | reverse complement strand
TAAGCCTGCCTGCGCTGATGGTACTGCACTCGGTAGGGTGTGGGAGAGTAAGTCACTGCCGCAATATTTGTGAAATGGAGAGGCCCGAAGGCTTGAGCATTGCTCGCCTTCGGGCCTCTTCGCCATTCACGGATACAATCGCCCCATTGCGCAACGCCGCGAACCTGCCCGGATGGCGGTCTCTGTGACTTTCTCGCCATACAGAATCGAGTGCCTCGCACGTGAGACGCATATATAGTTCGATCCATGAGTCTTCATCCAGCGCTGCGCCCCATGTACGACACGGTCCTGCACCGGAACCCCGGCGAGTCGGAGTTCCACCAGGCCGTGCTGGAGGTGTTCTACAGTCTGGGAGCCGTGGCCGATCGCCATCCTGACCTCGTGGGGTCCGGCGTCATCGAGCGCCTGTGCGAGCCCGAGCGTCAGATCATCTTCCGCGTCCCGTGGACCGACGACCACGGCAAGGCGCAGATCAACCGCGGGTTCCGCGTCGAATACAACTCCGCGCTGGGTCCCTACAAGGGCGGTCTGCGGTTCCACCCCACTGTCTACCTGGGCATCGTGAAGTTCCTGGGCTTCGAGCAGATCTTCAAGAACGCACTCACCGGCATGCCGATCGGTGGTGGCAAGGGCGGGTCCGACTTCGACCCCAAGGGGAAGAGCGACCTGGAGATCATGCGGTTCTGCCAGTCGTTCATGACAGAGATGTACCGGCACCTGGGTGAGCACACGGACGTTCCCGCCGGCGACGTCGGCGTGGGCGGTCGGGAGATCGGCTTCCTCTTCGGACAGTACAAGCGGATCACGAACCGGTTCGAGGCCGGCGTCCTCACCGGCAAGGGACTGGACTACGGCGGGTCCATGGTGCGGATGGAGGCCACGGGCTTCGGCCTCGTGTACTTCGTTCGCGAGATGCTTGCTGCTGCTGGCCGCACGTTCGACGGCAAGCGCGTCATCGTGTCCGGCTCGGGCAATGTGGCGATCCACGCTGCGCAGAAGGCTCAGGAGCTGGGTGCAACCGTCATCGCAGCCTCGGACTCGGGTGGATTCATCCACGACCCCGACGGTCTGGACATCCGCCTGCTCAAGGACGTGAAGCTTTCCCGGGGCGCGCGGATCGGTGAGTACGCTGACGCGCGTCCCTCGGCGACGTTCCACGCGGATGGCAGCATCTGGTCGCTGGAGGCGGACATCGCGCTGCCGTGCGCCACGCAGAACGAGCTCGACCGCGACGCGGCCATCGAGCTCGTCAAGAACGGTGTCATGCTCGTCGCGGAGGGGGCCAACATGCCGTGCACCCCCGATGCGATCAAGACGCTGTGCGAGAACGACGTGCTGTTCGGTCCGGGCAAGGCCGCGAATGCCGGCGGCGTCGCGACCTCGGCGCTGGAGATGCAGCAGAACGCGTCGCGCGACTCGTGGTCCTTCGCGCAGACCGACTCGCGCCTCGACGAGATCATGTCGGGGATCCACACGTCCTGTGCGGAGGCCGCGGAGGCATACGGTGCTCCCGGCGATTACGTGGCCGGCGCGAACATCGCAGGGTTCCTGCGCGTCGCCCGTGCCATGAGCGCTCAGGGCAACGTCTGAGGCTTCTCAGCCAGCTCTGAGACCCACACGGCCGTCCGGGGGGCGAACATTGCCCCTGGCGGCGCTTCAGCGCGGTGAGGGCCGATGGTAGGCATCGGCCCAGTGCACGAGCGGGGGAGTGCCGGGACGCGCTCCCACTGCTGTGACGGTCGCGGTGATGATCGTGTGCGTGGCGACCGGGACCCGATCCGTGATCGCGAGGTCGAACCACGCGGCGGCCTCCGTGATGAGCGGAGCGCCCGAGGGGGCTGCCGTGGTGTCGAGCGGTTCGAGCAGACCGCGAACCGGCTGGCCGGGTTCGCCCAGCCACTGTGCGACACCCTTCTGCTGCGCAGAGAGGATGCTGAGCGCACAGACCTCTGCGCCCTCGAGCTGTTCGGCCATCCGTGAGCCGCTGTAGACGCTCACCGCCATCGTGGGTGGGTCATACGACACATCCATGAACGAGTCGACGGTGATTGCGTACCGGCTGGATCCCCGTGTGCACCCCAGAACGGCCACAGGGCGGGGGATGTCCTGCGCCGCACTGCGATAGGCGTCGACGAACGACGGGGAGGTCATGTCCGTGAGCGGTCCTAGAATGGGGTCCATGTCTGAAACATATCCCGCAGGCGGAGGCTCGGCCACGCTGGACCGCCAGGCGCAGGAACAGCTTGTCGAACCCGGAGACCACGAGCGCTACTCGCACTACGCGCCCAAGGCGAAGATCATGGAGGCGATGATCAACGGAACCCCCGTCGTCGCACTCTGCGGCAAGGTGTGGATTCCCTCCCGTGACCCGGAGCGTTTCCCGGTGTGCCCCCAGTGCAAGGAGATCTACGAGACCATGCCGGAAGGACCGCAGGAGTAGGTGACGGCTCGCGTTCCCGGCACTCACGCCGCCGAACAGCTCTCGCCCGCATTCCCCGAACGTGCTGCCTGGGGAACCGCTGGCAAGCTGCGCGCCTGGCAGGCTGAGGCGCTGGAAGAGTACTTCAAGGCAGAACCACGCGATTTCCTCGCGGTCGCGACCCCCGGCGCGGGCAAGACGACCTTCGCACTGCGACTTGCCGCCGAGCTCCTGGCCCGGCGCACGGTCGAGCGCGTCACGGTCGTCGCACCCACAGAGCACCTCAAGGTGCAGTGGGCAGATGCCGCGGCTCGTGTGGGGATCCGGCTGGATCCCCACTTCAAGAACGCGCAGGGGCGTCACGCACCGGGCTTCCACGGAGTCGCGCTCACCTATGCGCAGGTGGCCGCGAAGCCGGTGCTGCATCACAACCGCACCGCTGCCGCCCGCACGCTGGTGATCCTCGACGAGGTCCACCACGCGGGCGACAGCCTGTCGTGGGGCGACGCGATCAGGGAGGCGTTCGAGCCGGCCCGCCGCCGGCTCTCGCTCACGGGCACGCCGTTCAGGTCCGATACCAGCCCCATCCCGTTCGTCGAGTACGAGCCGGACGAGGAGGGGATCCGCACGTCACGGGCGGACTACACCTACGGATACTCGCAGGCCCTCCGGGACGGGGTCGTCCGCCCCGTCCTGTTCCTGGCGTACGCCGGTGAGATGCGCTGGCGCACGAAGGCGGGCGATGAGATGTCCGCGGTCCTGGGTGCCGAGGCCACGAAGGACATCCACTCCCAGGCCTGGCGCACCGCACTCGATCCCAAAGGCGAGTGGATCCCCGCCGTGCTGCGCGCAGCGGACCGGCGCCTCTCGGAGGTCCGCCGGACCGTCCCGGACGCGGGCGGCCTCGTCATCGCGACGGATCAGACCGTTGCGCGGGCGTACGCGAAGCAGCTGCGGGAGATCTGCGGTGAGCCCGTCACGGTCGTCCTCTCCGACGAAGCCGGTGCGTCCGAGCGGATCGAGCAGTTCCAGGAGTCCGACAGCCGCTGGATGGTCGCGGTGCGCATGGTGTCGGAGGGCGTCGACGTTCCCCGACTGGCCGTGGGCGTCTATGCGACCTCCTCGGCCACGCCGCTGTTCTTCGCCCAGGCGATCGGACGCTTCGTCCGCGCGCGGAAGCGGGGCGAGACGGCGTCGATCTTCCTGCCCAGCGTGCCGATCCTCATGGCGCTGGCCAACACGCTGGAAGCGCAGCGCGACCATGCACTGGACCGGAAGCCCGATCCGGATGACGACGGGCTCATCACGTTCGATGATGACGCGCTCGCCGAGGCCAACCGCACGGAATCCGCCAGTGACTCCCTGCTGGGCTCCTTCGAGGCCCTCGACGCGCAGGCGAGCTTCGACAAGGTGCTGTTCGACGGCGGCGAGTTCGGCGCTGGCGGCGCGATCGGGTCCGAGGACGAATCGGACTTCATCGGGATCCCGGGACTCCTGGAGCCCGAACAGGTGACGGAACTGCTGCGCAAGCACCAGGCCGAGCAGCAGACGCGACGGCAACGGGTGGCGGTGTCCGATCCGGAGCCCGCGCGCGACGAGTTCGAGCACCGTGCCCTCAAGGAGGACCGGAACCGGCTGCAGACCCTCGTGGGCGCCTGGTCCAGGCGGACGGGGAAGCCGCACGCCACCGTCCACGTGGAGCTGCGGAAGGCGTGCGGAGGACCCGCCGTGGCCGAGGCCACCCGCGATCAGGTCCGCGCGCGGATCTCCAAGCTGGAGGGGTGGTTCGTGGGGCGTCGCTGACGCACCACGGCGGGTGGCAGCGACGCGCGAGTGCGGGGCGCTGCCACCGCCGCAGTCGTCAGTCCTCGTAGTAGACCGTGGGGATCGCAGGCTCTCCGTCCTGGAGCCGGCGCGCGGTGCGGGGGAGCTCGGCGACGGACTCCGCGTGGCGCGCGCGGGCGCGGCGGACACCCTCGCGTCCGGTGTGGGAATCGTCGATCGTTCCGTCGACCACCAGGTCGACGAGCAGCTCACGGCCATCTGCCAGGTCGGCAGGGATCCGGGGGATGCCGATGGCCTCCTCCGTGGCGATCGAACCGTCGAACACCCGCACCGCCTGCTTGCGCCCGCCCCGACTGCTCTTGCCGTTCGACCTCTTCGCGACGGACGTCCATTCTCCGCCGCCGTCCGCAGACTCCGTGTGCGCGACCAGCTTGTACACGAGGTTCGCGGTGGGGGACCCCGAGCCGGTCACAACGCGTGTGCCCACACCGTAGGAGTCGACGGGTGCCGCAGCCAGCGATGCGATCGCGTACTCGTCGAGGTCGCTCGTCACCGTGATCGCCGTGTTCGTCGCGCCCAGCTGGTCGAGCTTCGCGCGCACCTCCATCGCCTGGATGGCGAGATCCCCGGAATCCAGGCGGACTCCGCCCAGTTCCGGTCCTGCGATCGCGATGGCGGTCTCGAGCGCGGAGTCGACGTCGTAGGTGTCCAGGAGGACCGTCGTGTCGGCTCCCAGGGACGCGATCTGCGCCTCGAACGCCTCGCGCTCCGAGTCATGGATGAGAGTGAAGGAGTGGGCGGAGGTGCCCAGGGTGGGGATCCCGTACGCCTGCCCCGCGGCCAGGTTGGACGTGGCGGAGAACCCTGCGACCGCGGCGGCACGGGCTGCGGCGACCGCAGAGATCTCGTGCGTGCGCCGGGACCCCATCTCCGCCAGCGGTCGCCCGCCAGCGGCGTTGGTCATCCGCGAGGCTGCGGAGGCCACGGCCGTGTCGTGGTTGAGGACGGACAGGATGAGCGTCTCGAGCACGACGGCGTCGCCGAATGATCCCTCGACGGTGAGGACCGGGGACCCGGGGAAGTAGACCTCTCCCTCGGCGTACCCGCGGACAGTGCCGGTGAACTCGTAGTCGCGCAGGTAGTCCAGGGTCGCGGCATCGACGATCGCCTGCTCCTGGAGCCACCGGAGCTGGGCATCGGTGAACCGGAAGTCGGCCAGGAGGGAGAGGATCCGACCGGTGCCGGCCACGACCCCGTAGCGCCGGCCGGCCGGCAGGCGCCTCCCGAAGGTCTCGAAGATGCTGCGGCGGTGCGCGGCACCGGAGTGCAGTGCTGCCTGCAGCATCGTGAGCTCGTACATGTCGGTGAGGAGAGCGCTCGATTCGCGCCCTGCCGCGTGTTCACTCATGTCTGGATCCTAGAACACGCGGGTCGCCTCCAGCGACGCGAGCGTGAGCGGACGCACGCGTGGGAGCGGGTCATGCCGGTTACAGTAGGGGACGTGACTGAGCAGGACGGGGCGACCGCAGTCGCGGAGCCGGACGTGCGCGACGCCGCCGCACCCGCACGGGACGTGCCGTGGGTGACCGTCGTCCTCAATGATCCGGTCAATCTCATGAGCTATGTCGAGTACGTCTTCCGCGAGTACTTCGGGTACAGCCGCGAGAAGGCTCGCCGACTCATGCTCGAGGTGCACGAGCGCGGTCGCAGCCGCGTGGCGACGGGCTCCCGGGAGCAGATGGAGACGGACGTGCAGGCGATGCACGGGTACGGCCTGTGGGCCGAATGCCGTCCCGCCGAGGATCGGGGCGACGCATGAGGATCATTCCCGACCCCGAGGGCGGTCACATCGCGATCCAGATGGAGGATCCGGAGCAGACGATCATCACGACTCTGCTGGCGGATGTCTCCCAGCTGCTCTCGGCCGATCTGCCGGAGCCGGACGACGACCCGTTCCTGCGCCTCGTGGGCCACCTGGACCCGGACCAGGACGTCCAACGTCCCACCGACCCCGCCCTCCTGCGCCTCCTGCCGGACGCGGACTCGTCCGACCCCCAGCGGTCTGCCGAGTACCGCCGGCTCACGGAGCGGGACCTGCGGGAGTCGAAGCTCCACAGCATCCGCATCGCCCTGCACAGCCTGGGTCAGCACCCTGGCCCCATCTCCCTCGATTCGACCGCTGCGGGCGCATGGATGCGAGCGCTCACGGACGTGCGCCTGGTCCTCGCCTCGCGCGTGGGCATCACGAACGATGAGGACGCCGAGCGGCTGCTGGGCGGCGACGCGGACGGCTCGGAGACGAGCGAGGCGATCCTGAGCCTCTATGAACTCACGACCTGGCTCCAGGAGCATCTGACCCAGTTCATGCTCGACGGCCTGCCGGACGCGGAGGACGACCACGACGAGCCGGACCACGACGACCTCGGCGACAGCGGAGCCGGCACGGACGCCGGCGGTGACGCGGATGCGGACGGCGACGACGGCCTCGGCGGGGGAGACCCGGACAGCCGCGCGCAAGGAGACCACGGATGAGGCTCACAGCGGTCGGGACCTCCGGGTCGTTCCCGGGTCCGGGCAGCGCGGCCAGCTGCTATCTGCTGTCGTGGCACGGCGAGGGCCGGGACTGGACCCTCGCGCTGGACCTGGGGTCCGGCGCACTGGGTGCCCTGCAGGCGCACGTCGACCCGGCCCAGCTGGACGGCGTCGTCCTCTCGCACCTGCACCCGGACCACTGCCTCGACATGACGGGCCTGTACGTCCACCGCGTCTACGATCCGCGGACCTTCGCGGCATCGGCAGATCCGAGCTCCGTGCCGCCGTCGCCTGGACTGCTGCCGGTGTGGGGGCCCGGCGGGACGGAGGAGCGGCTGGCCCGCGCACACCACACGGATCCCGGCCTCAGCCCGGACCCCGGAGCCGCGCATCCCACGGACCTGAGCGCGGCGTTCGACTTCCGGACGCTCACGGATCGCGAAGCGTTCGAGCTGGGCGGCGCCCGGTTCGAGCCGTTCCTGGTCCACCACCCCGTCGAGTGCTACGCCCTGCGGGTGACGGCGCCGAGCGGGGGGACTCTCGTCTACTCGGGCGACACGGACGAGTGCACCGGCCTCGACGAGGCAGCCGCCGGCGCGGACGTGCTGCTGTGCGAGGCCGCGTTCGAGGAGGAGCGCGACACCGTGCGCGGCGTGCACCTCACCGGCCTGCGGGCCGGTCGGACCGCCCGCCGCGCGGGGGTCGCGCGCCTGGTCCTCACCCACATCCCGCCGTGGACCCGCGAGCACGTCGTGCGCGCCGAGGCGGCATCGGAGTATCCCGGTCCCATCGACATCGCCGTTCCCGGCGGTCAGTGGGACATCCCCGACGGAAGGAATCCGCAGTGACAGATCACGCCCGTTTCGACGGTCGCGCCCCCGACGAGCTGCGCGAGGTGCGCATCACCCGCGACTGGCTGGACCACGCGGAGGGCAGCGTCCTCGTCGAGTTCGGACGCACGCGCGTCCTCTGCGCCGCCTCGCTCACGGAGGGCGTGCCGCGCTGGATGAAGGGCCAGGGCCGCGGCTGGGTCACCGGCGAGTACGCCATGCTCCCGCGCGCCACCCACACGCGCAGCTCTCGCGAATCCGTCAAGGGCCGCGTGGGCGGTCGCACGCACGAGATCTCGCGCCTCATCGGTCGCTCGCTGCGCGCGGCGGTCGACATGGACAAGCTGGGCGAGAACACGCTGCAGATCGACTGCGACGTGCTCCAGGCGGACGGCGGAACCCGGACCGCCGCGATCACCGGCGCCTACGTCGCGCTCGCGGATGCGATCGACACCGGCCGCCGCCGCGGGTGGATCCCCGCCGCCGTCGACCCGATCATCGACTCGATCGCAGCCGTGAGCGTGGGCATCGTCGACGGCACGCCCGTCCTCGACCTGCCGTACGAGGAGGACGTGAAGGCGGGCACGGACATGAACGTCGTCATGACCGGTTCCGGCGCCTTCGTCGAGGTCCAGGGCACGGCGGAGGGCGCCCCCTTCGACCGCGCGGAGCTGGGACGGCTGCTGGACCTCGCCCAGACGGGCTGCGCGAAGCTCAGCGAGCTGCAGCGGGATGCGCTGGCCGGCACTCGCGATGCGGGCGCCTGACATGGCGGTGCCCTCCTTCGCCGAGGCCGTCCTCGCGACCCGCAATGCGGGCAAGATCCGCGAGCTCGAGACGCTCCTGGGGGAGTCCCTGGGACCGGTCCGCGTGCTGTCCGCGGACGAGGCGGAACTGCCCGAGGTCGTCGAGGACGGCGTGACGTTCGAGGCGAACGCGCTCAAGAAGGCGCGCTCGGCGGCCGCGCACTCCGGGCTGCCCGCCTTCGCGGACGACTCCGGCCTGGCCGTCGACGTGCTGGGAGGTGCGCCGGGCATCTTCTCCGCCCGCTGGGCGGGGACGCACGGCGACGACGCCGCGAACAACGCGCTGCTGCTGGCGCAGCTGGAGGACGTCCCGGACGAGCACCGGGGCGCGGCCTTCGTCTGCGCGGCCGCCTTCGTGACCCCGGACGGGACCGAGGTCGTGCGCGAGGGGCGGTTCACCGGCACCCTGCTGCGGGCGCCGCGAGGTGAGGACGGCTTCGGCTACGACCCCCTCTTCCTGCCGGACGGATCCGATCTGACGGCCGGAGAGATGGGGACGGCGCGCAAGAACGCCGTCTCGCACCGCGCGCTGGCGTTCCGAGCACTGCTCGCAGCGCTTTTCGAGGACTGAACAGCCAGCCCTCCCGCACTCGTCAAGGGACCCGCGACCTGGTCGCGGGTCCCTTGACGTACCGCCGATCACGGGCGATCGGCAGGAGTCCGCATGGTGGGATTCGAAATGCGGGAGAAGACTGAGACCCCGGTTACACTGATCGTCATACTCGCCGGAGTACCCCCATCTTTCCGTGCGCGTGATGTCGCGCGCCCGGTCGACAGGAGCAGCATGTCCCGCTTTCTCGCCGCCGCGGCCGGAGCCGCCGCACTGACCCTCACGATCACCGGCTGCAGCGCCGGAGCCGGCAGCAGTGCCGGCGGAGACGGCGGGGAGGCTCGCACAGACATCGTCGTCGCACACTCCGCCGAGCCGGTGAATCTGGACTTCACGACGACGGACGGCGCGGCGATCCCGCAGGCGCTCATGGAGAACGTCTACGAGTCGCTCATCCGGATCGACCAGAACGGTGAGCTCCAGCCGGCGCTCGCCACGGACTGGACCGTCAGCGACGACCGCCTCACCTACACGTTCACCCTCGACCCGGAGGCGACGTTCTCGAACGGCGACCCGGTCACGGCGGAGGACGTGAAGTTCTCCTACGAGCGCGTGCAGTCGGACGACTGGACCAACGCGCTGAGCGCGAAGATGGACGTCATCGAGTCCATCGAGGCACCCGACGAGGGCACCGTCGAGATCACGCTCGATCACCCGTCGAACACGTGGCTGTTCAACCTCGCGTCCCTCGTGGGCGCCGTGTTCCACCCCGACGAGGTGGGGGATCTCGCGAACACCGCGGTGGGCTCGGGCCCGTACGAGGTCGAGGAGTTCACCCGCGGTCAGCAGATCGTCTTCACGAAGCGCGATGACTACGCGGGCGCCACGCCGGGCACGCTCGACACCGTCACCTTCCGCTACTTCGACGATGCGGTCGCAGCCTCGAACGCGCTCAAGTCCGGGCAGGTCGACGTGATCGGCAACCTCCAGACGCCGGAGCTCACCCCGGAGTTCGAGGCCGACGACACGAAGCAGGTCGAGGTCGGGACGACGAACGGCGAGGTCGTCCTCTCCATGAACAACGCGGACGGGATCTTCGCGGACCAGACCGCGCGCGAGGCTGTGCTCTACGGCATCGACGAGCAGGCCGTCCTCGACACCGCCTGGGGCGGGTACGGCACGCTCATCGGCGGCATGGTGCCGCCCACCGACCCGTACTACGAGGACCTGACGGACGTGTGGCCGCACGATGTGGACAAGGCGAAGGAGCTCGTCCAGGAGGCGGGCATCGAGGGCGAGGAGTTCCGCTTCACGGTTCCCAACCGCCCGTACGCACAGGCGTCCGCTGAGATCGTCGCGGCGCAGCTCGAGGCGATCGGGCTCAAGCCCACGATCGAGACCCAGGAGTTCCCCGCCGTCTGGCTCGAGGAGACGATGACGGCCCACGACTACGACATGTCGGTCATCAACCACGTCGAGGCGCGGGACCTGCTCACCGTCTTCGGCGAGGACTACTACACGGGGTACGACGCGTCGCGCATCGAGGACATCGCCGCCGACGCGGATGTCGGGACCGAGGAGGAGTACACGGAGGGCATGAAGGAGGTCGCCCGCACGATCACCGAGGACGCGGGCGCAGGCTTCCTCTTCCTGTTCCCCAACCTCATCGTCGCGGATGCCGCCGTGACGGGCCTGCCCGTCAACGCGGTGTCGGACTCCTTCCAGATCTACGACCTGGCCTGGAGCTGATCGTCAGGGGTGTTCTGCGGGTCGTCCGACCCGCAGAACACCCCTGACTGCTCCCGGCCCCTCTCCGACCGACCGAAGGGCGGCATTCCATGCGCGCACTCGCCTTCCGGCTCCTCCAGTTCCTGCTCACCGTGTGGGCCGCGACCGTGGCGGTGTTCGGCCTCATGCAGATCCTGCCCGGCAATGCCGCCCGCGTGGCGGCGGGCCTGAGCGCGACGGCGGAGGACGTCGAGCGGATCGAGCAGAAGTTCGGCCTGGACCGCCCGCTCGTCGTCCAGTACACCGACTGGCTGGGCGGGATGCTGCGCGGGGACTTCGGCGTCTCCTACGTCACCGGCGCACCCATCACCCCGCTCGTCGTGAACAGCATCCAGGTGACGCTCATCCTCGTCATCAGCGCCATGGTGCTGGCACTGCTCATCGCGCTCCCACTGGGCACCGCGGCGGCGCTGCTGCGCGGCCGCGGTCTGGGCACGCTGCTGTCCGGGCTCAGCCAGGTGGGTGTCGCGATCCCCAACTTCCTGGCGGGCATCCTGCTGGTCATGGTGTTCTCGCTGGGTCTGGGCTGGTTCCCCTCGTCCGGCTGGCAGGCGCCCATCTTCGGTCTGGGCGGGTTCCTGTCGCACCTCGTGCTGCCGGTCTTCGCCCTGGCCCTCGTCCAGGCGGCGATCCTCACGCGCTATGTGCGGTCCGCCGTCCTCGAGGTGATGCGCGAGGACTACCTGCGCACCGCACGGGCCAAGGGCCGCACCGCGGGCGCCGCGCTGGTGGTCCACGGCCTGCGGAACGCAGCGATCCCCGTCGTGACGGTCGCGGGCGTCCAGCTGGCCACGCTGCTGATCGGCGCCGTCGTCATCGAGCAGGTCTTCGTCCTGCCGGGGATGGGATCCGAGCTGGTGCGCGCCGTGGCCAACCGCGACCTGCTGACGGTCCAGGCGATCGTCATGGTGCTCGTCTTCCTCGTCCTGCTCCTCAACCTCATCATCGACCTGCTGTACTCGCTCCTCGATCCGCGCGTGAGGAATGCCGCATGACCGCCCCCGAAAGCTCCCTCGCCCCGGCCGCCCCGGAGGCTGCGCCCCGCGGCCGCCGCCGTTCGCGCGACCTCACCTTCCCGGTGGGCGTCGCACTCGTGCTGCTCATCGTCGTCCTGGCGCTCGTGTCGCTCGTGTGGACCCCGTACGACGCGACGACGCCCAATCCCGTCGACCGCCTGCAGGGCGGAAGCGCGGCGCACCCGATGGGGACCGACCGGTACGGTCGCGACACCCTCACGTGGATCATGATGGGCGCGCGCATCACGCTCCTCGTGGGCGTCGTCTCCGTGGGCATCGCGATGCTCATCGGCGTGCCCCTGGGCGTCCTCGCCGGGATGACCCGCATGAGCTGGCTGTCCGGCCTCATCATGCGCGGCAACGACCTGCTGCTGGCCTTCCCCGCACTGCTGCTGGCGATCGTCTTCTCCGCCGTGTTCGGCCCCGGCGCGGGCCCCGCGATGATCGCCATCGGCATCGCCGCGATCCCCGCCTTCGCCCGCGTGGCGCGCTCCGGCACGCTGCAGATCATGAGCCGCGAATTCATCGCCGCTGCCCGCACCGCGAACCGCAGCCCGCTGCAGATCGCCATCCAGCACGTCGTCCCCAACATCGCGGGCCTCATCATCGTGCAGGCATCCGTCACGTTCGCGCTGTCGGTGCTCGCCGAGGCCGGCCTGTCCTTCCTGGGACTGGGCACCCAGCCGCCCACGCCGTCCTGGGGACGCATGCTGCAGGAGTCCCAGCAGTTCCTGGGCTCCCGGCCGGAGCTGGCCATCTGGCCGGGCCTCTTCATCGCGCTGGCGGTGCTGGGCTTCAACCTGATGGGCGACGGCCTGCGCGACCGACTCGATCCGACACTGAGAGGGCGGAGCTGATGGCCACGTCACCGCTGCTGCGCGTCAGCGACCTCACGATCTCCACGCACCAGCGCGAGCTGGTGCATCCGCTCTCCTTCGAGATCGCCCCCGGCGAGCGCGTGGGCCTCATCGGCGAGTCCGGGTCGGGCAAGTCGCTCACCTCCTCCGCCGTCATGGGCCTCCTCCCGCAGGAGCTGGAGGCCCACGGCTCTGTCGAGCTGACGGGGGAGACGGGGAATCTGCTGGACCGCTCGGAGCGCTCCCTCGCGAGCCTGCGGGGGCGGAGGATGAGCATGGTCTTCCAGGAGCCCATGAGCGCCCTCAACCCGCTCATGCGGGTGGGCGCCCAGGTCGCCGAGGTCATGCGGCTGCACCGCACCGCGACCGGCGAGGCCGCGATGCGCCGGGCCGTCGACCTGCTGGCGCAGGTGCACCTGCCGGACCCCGCGGCCGCGGCCCGCGCCTATCCGCATCAGCTGTCCGGCGGTCAGCGCCAGCGCGTCATGCTGGCGATCGCACTCGCGAACGAGCCGGATCTCCTCATCTGCGACGAGCCCACGACCGCACTGGACGTGACGGTGCAGTCGGCCGTCCTCGATCTCATCGACGAGCAGGTGCGAGCGCGCGGCACCGGACTGCTCTTCATCACCCATGACCTGGCGGTCGTGGCGCGGGTCTGCGAGCGCGTGCTCGTCATGACCCAGGGCAGCGTCGTCGAGTCGGGTTCCGTCGAGCAGATCTTCACGGACCCGCAGCACGAGTACACGCGCGGACTGCTGGCCGCCAGCGACCTGAGCGCGACCGACGAGCGCGGACGACTCTTCACGATCGCGACCGCCTCCCAGTACCCGGGCGCCGTCGACGCCGCGCAGGCGAGCGATGCGAGGACGGGCACCGAACAGGTCCCCGATGTGCGGGAGACCGTCGCGCAGGGGAGCGATGCGCAGGTGACCACTCCGCAGCCGTCCGTCGCGCAGCCGGCGCAGGAGGCAACTGCGGATGCCGCATCGGGAGACGACCTCATCGAGGTGACGGGACTCGTCAAGACGTACACGCGCCGTGCGGGACTGTTCCGCAGTCACGCGGTGCAGGCGCTCAAGGGCGTCGACCTGCGAGTGCGTGCGGGCGGGCGCATGGGGATCGTGGGAGAGTCCGGCTCGGGCAAGTCGACGCTCCTGTCCCTGCTGTCCGGGCTCGACACCCCCACCGCGGGCAGCATTCGTGTGGGTGACATCGTCGTCGACCCCCGCAACGTCGCGGGCCTCACCGCGATGCGCCGGGATCTGCAGATCGTGTTCCAGGACCCCTTCGCGTCGCTGGACCCGCGGATGAGCGTCGCGGACATCATCGGTGAGCCGCTGCAGTCGCAGGGCGTGCCCCGGGGGCAGCGGCTGGCGCGCGCGGAGGAGCTCATCGACTCCGTGGGCCTGGACCGGGACTCGCTCACGCGCTTCCCGCACCAGTTCTCCGGCGGGCAGCGCCAGCGCATCTCGATCGCCCGCGCGCTGGTGACGCGTCCCCGCATCCTCGTCGCGGATGAGCCCGTCTCTGCTCTGGATGTGTCCGTGCGCGCACAGGTGCTCAACCTGCTGGCCGACCTCGTCGACGAGTACAGTCTCACCCTCGTCTTCGTGTCCCACGACCTGGGGGTCGTGCGGCACCTGTGCTCGGACGTGGCCGTCATGCGCTCGGGTGAGATCGTCGAGCAGGGCACGACCGACCAGATCTACGACGACCCGGCCCACGAGTACACCCGTGCGCTGGTCGCGGCGACGCCCACCCTGCAGGGGGCGTTCTGAGCGGTGTCCCCGCTGGCCCCCAGACATGAACCCGGCCGTGCGACCATCCGCGCGCGGCACCGGCGATCGCGCACCCCGCGACCGCCTCGCTGATGAAGGAGAACCGTCCGTGACGACCCAGCAGCCCACGCCCGCAGCACCCGCAGGAGCACCTGCGCTCGCCGACCTGTCGGTCGCGCAGATGACCGATGGCTTCCGGGCCGGCGACTTCACCCCGCTCGAGGTGCTGGACTCGGTCCGGGAGCGGGTCGAGTCCTGCGAGCCCACCCTGAATGCCCTGTGGTGGCAGGACCTGGGCGCCGACGGTGCCGCGGCGCGGGCCGCGCGCGAGGCCGGTGCGCGCTGGGCGGACGGCGCGCCGCTGGGACCGCTGGACGGCGTGCCGGTGACCGTCAAGGAGAACGTGGCGGTGCGGGGCGTGGCGATGCCCGGCGGCCACGCGGCCGGCGATCCTCAGCCCGCAGAGCACGACGCACCCATCACCCAGCGCCTGCGCGAGGGCGGTGCCGTCCTGTTCGGCGTGACCGTCATGCCGGACTGGGGGATGCTCTCGTCCGGTGTGTCCTCGCGTCACGGCATCACCCGCTCGCCGCTCGACCCTGAGCTCACGACCGGTGGCTCGTCCAGCGGTGCCGGTGCCGCGGCTGCCGCGGGCTACGGCCCCGTGCACATCGGGTCGGACATCGGCGGCTCGATCCGGCTGCCCGGCACGTGGCTGGGCCTCGCGACGCTCAAGCCCAGCTTCGGCCGGGTCCCGCTGGACGTGCCCTACCTGGGCCGCTGCGCAGGACCGCTGGCACGCCGGACCGCGGACGTGCGTGCGGCGATGCAGGTCATTGGCCGGCCCGACGACCGCGACTGCTCGGAGCTGCCTCCCTACGACGGTGACTACGCGCGGGAGCTCGTCACCGCCGGGGCGGCGGGCGATGCACCGTCGCTGGCGGGACTGCGCGTGGGCGTGCACACGAGCGCGGGCTGCGGCGAGGAGACCGACCCGCACGTCGCAGCCGTGACCACGG
The DNA here is from genome assembly GCA_019117325.1 of Candidatus Brevibacterium intestinigallinarum. GTDB lineage: Bacteria > Actinomycetota > Actinomycetes > Actinomycetales > Brevibacteriaceae > Brevibacterium > Brevibacterium intestinigallinarum. Next base: position 12,887 of record DWZY01000324.1, on the reverse strand, counting down.
CGACCGCAGAGGCGCTGTCCGCTGCCGGCGCCGAGGTCGTGGAGATCCCGCCGTTCATGGACGAGGGGCTGCTGCGCGACGTCGATCGCTTCTGGCGCGTGCGGTCGTGGGAGACCTACTCGGCCCTGCCGGTCGAGGAGCAGCGGAAGATCCTGCCGCACGTCGCCCAGTGGGCCCAGGCCGGGGCGGATGTCCCCGGTGTCGAGCTGCTGCGCTGCTATCACTCGATCCAGCGGATGCGCGCCGTCACGATCGAGGCCACGCGGGCCGTCGACTTCGTCCTGTCGCCGGTCGCGCCCATGGCGGGGTACCCGGCACACCACCCCATGCCGTTCTCCGACCCGTCACTGCCCATGCAGCACATCGGCTTCACCGTCCCGTACAACATGTCGGAGCAGCCGGCCTCGACCGTTCACGCGGGCGTCACTCCGGACGGACGCACGGTGGGCGTGCAGATCGCCGGCCGCCGGTTCGACGATGCCGGAGTGCTGGCCCTGTCGGAGACGGTCGAGCAGCTGCTGGACGTTCCGCTGCCGCAGCGCGTCGTGGGAATCAGCGCCGCCTGAGCGGACACGGGCCCACACGACGGAGGGGGCGGCGGGCATCATGCCCGCCGCCCCCTCTCAGTGTTTCGTCACCCGTTGAAGAAGTAGGTGATGACGATCTTGTCGTCCTCGACCGTGACGGTCCCCGAGGGCATGAGGTCCGTCGTGAGCTCGTAGCGGTCCCCGTCGCCGGTGCGGACGACGGCACGCACCTTGCCGGGCTTCTCGTCGTCCGTGTAGAACGAGCCGGTGGTCGCCGCGCCGTAGTCCGTCACGACGATCGTGGGCTCCTCCGTCATCTCGAAGTCGATGTCGTCGGTCCGGAGTTCGTCGTAGATCTCCTTGTCCTCGTCAGTCTCGAAGCCGTCGCGGGAGAAGAACCCGCAGTCGGTCTCGAGCTTCCCGGACTCCAGGCACTCGTCGAGCTTCTTCCGGACTGCCTTCTCGACGTCCTTCTTGTACTCGTCGGTGACGCCGATCTGCATCGCGACGTCCGCGGCCTGCGGCTGCTCATCGGGGGAGAAGCCCACGGTGATCGAGGACCGGCCCTCCTGCGTGTACGTCGTCTCCGGCACCACGACCTCGTACGCGCCGGGCATGACGGCGTACTCCGTCGCGCCCATCTCCAGGTCGACGGCCTCGCCGTTGACCGTGGCGTCCTCGACCTGCGTGAGGTCCAGCGACAGCGTCTGGAGCGTGGGCGGCTGCAGCTCCCACTGGTCGAAGAACAGTCCCTGCCGGCCGTTCTTCGAGGCCGTGAGGGGAAGCTCGTACTCCTGTCCGGCCAGCGAGTACGTCGCCGTCATCGCGGCGGTGTCGCCGTCGATGTCCGCGTCGCCGATCCGCACATCCTCGATGGCCGCTGCCGAGGCGGCGAAGATCTCCGGGGTGAGGAGCGCCTCGCTCGCCCCGTTGGGCACGGCCGCGCTCGTCACGTCCTTGGCCGCTCCCATGTCACCGGCGGCGACGGCGTCGAAGTACTCCTGCGCGACAGTCTCCGGACCGTACTGCGTCCGGTTCATGTTCATGATGACGAGTGCACCCACGAGCACGAGGATCAGGACGACGCCCACGGCTGACAGCGACAGGATGAGCGGCAGCCGGGACTTGCGGGTCTTCGTCCCGCCCTTCTCCCCGGTGCGTGCCTGTCCGTCCGGTGCGTACCCCGGAGCGGGAGCGGGCTGTGGGACGGAACCGGTGTCCGAGTGCGCGGGTCCGCTGCCCAGGGCCTGCGCGTCCGCGGGCGCGCCGTACGAGGGCGCTGACCCATAGGAGGGCTGAGAACCGTAGGGCTGTTGGGCGTCGTAGGACTGCTGAGGGTCGTACGACGGCTGGGAGCCCCAGGACTGGGCGTCCCCCTCCTGCGGCCCCGCGGGCCCGTAGCCGTACTGCTGCGAGCTGTGCGGGTCGCCGTCCGGCCGGTACCCCCAGTCATCCGATTGCGCTGGCGCGTCGAAGGATCGCTGCGCCTCTTCCGGGCTGTGATCCGGCCTGGGCGGAATCTGCGGGTTCGGATCTCCAGCGCTCATCGCCAGGGGCTCACCTTCGTCACGTCGACACCATGAGGGCGGGACAGACGGCTGTCCCAGTCGCTCAAAGGTACCATCCGGACGCATCGCGGAGGGTGTGTCGAGATGTGCTGCCGCCCGCGGACGGGGGCAGAATGGGCGGCGATGCCCTCGACTCCCGCCTTCCCCCGGATCTCCAGTCGTCATCCGATCGTCATCGGTGCCCTGGAGGCCCTCCGCATCGTGCTCGCACTGGGACTCACCGTCCTCGCCGTCGCGATCATCGCGTGGTTCGTCGCGATCGCACAGCTCCAGCCCCTGCGCGCGGTCCTGTCGTGGGCCGGCACCCTCGTGGCCGCGTCCTCGGGCTGGGAGCTGGACGGAGGGTGGGGTCTGCCACCCACCCTCCTGTCCCTGGGGCTGTTCGCCGTGCTGGTGTCCGGCCTGCGCCGGACGCGCCGCGCGCTCGCCGCGAACGAGGTGCTGGTCCGATCCGGGGCACTGCCGGCCACCCGGAACGCGGCGACGACGGGACTGACGACATGCCTCGTCCTGAGCATGTCCTTCCTGCTCGTCGCGGGACTGCTGGTGGGCGCGGGCCAGTTCACGGTCCTCGGCCTCTGCCGGTTCGCCCTGCTGCTGGGAGTGGCGGTGCTCGTGGGGGTCCTGGGTCCTGACCGCCGCGGCGGTGCGACGGGCCGCTGGGGGATGGCACTCCTCGACACGATCGCGGACCGCGTGGGCGGCCAATGGGCCGATGCGATCGAGGGGGCCGCGGCGATCCTCCGCCGGGTGGGCCTCGCTGTCGCGGCCGCGGGACTGCTGGCCGTCCTCGCCGCGGTGGCGACCGGCTGGCCCCGCATGGGGGAGGCCCTGGCCGGCTACACCGACCCGACCGCGGCAGGCGTGGGACTGAGCGCGGTCCAGCTGCTCTTCGCTCCCACGCTGCTGGTCCTGGCACTCAGCTGGGTGTCCGGAGCGGGGATCCAGCTGAGCACGGCGGCAGTGGTCTCGCCGTTCACCGATCAGGCCGCGCTGGTCCCCGCCGTGCCCGTGCTGTCGACGATCCCCACCGGCTCGCCGGTCTGGGGGTGGGCGATGCTGCTGGTCCTGCCGCTGGCCGCGGGAATCGCGTCGGCAGGGCGGAGGCGGTGGGCGGAGGCCCTGGACTGGCGCACGGTGGTCCTCAGCACTGTGGGGGTCGTCGTCGTCATGACAGTGCTCAGCCTGTTCTCGACTGGAGCGGTGGGCCCCGCCGGCCTCGAGCACTTCGGCGCCCCGGTGCTGCGGTCAACGGCGCTCATGAGCGCCGGGACGGCCGCCGGAATCCTGGCGGCGTGGGGACTCAGTCTGCTGGCAGGCCGGGGAGCGGCTGGCCGGTGAGGTTCTCGAACCAGTCGCCGATCTTCTCGTTGTACTCCTGCTGGCACACGGCCCGCGACTGCTCCGTGATCGCATCCGCACTGCACTCCTCGTAGCCCGCGCGGATGTCCCAGATGAACGCGGTGGAGACCGCCGAGACGAAGACGTAGCCGGCGACGAGGAAGCCGATGACGCCCGTGACGATCGCCTGGGGGACCTGCTTCGCGCGGACGCCGGCGACCAGGCAGATGATCGCGCAGATCATCGCTGCGACCGCCAGCACGCCGGAGAGCATGACGAAGGGCAGGCTCAGCATCGAGCAGATGATCGCAGCCGCCAGCAGACCGGTCAGCGCCAGGCTGTACCGGACCATCGCACGCTGCGGGCCCGAGGGCTTCTCCGGCCCCGAGCCGTCCGATCCCGTGCCGGTGGGACCGCCGGGCCCGGACGGGACGGGCTCCTGACCATCCGCTCCGGGGCCGCCCGTGGACGGCGGGGTGCGTGGGGTGTCGTCGACAGGACTGGGAGTGCTCACGGTCCCAGTCTCGCACACGGCGATGACGCGTCCGCCGTGTGTTCGCCCTGTGCTCGCGCCCTCGCGGAGAAGCGCGGCCGGACATGCATCTAGACTGGCTCGCGTGCGATGCGTGATTCTTGCCTCCGGCTCCGGAACCCTCACCCAGGCCCTCCTCGACGCATTCGCGGACGGTCGGGCCGGTGTCGAGATCGCCGCGGTGGGCTCCGACGTGCCCGGCGCGGGCGTCCTCGAGCGCGCGCGCACGGCGGGCACGGACACCTTCGTGGTGGCGCCCGGCGACTTCGCCTCGCGCGACGACTGGAACGACGCCCTGGCCCGAACGGTGCGCTCCTACGATCCCGACTGGGTCGTCTCCGCCGGGTTCATGCGCATCCTGGGCGCCTCCTTCATCGGCGAGTTCCCGGCCCGCATCCTCAACACCCACCCCGCGCTGCTGCCGTCGTTCCCCGGTGCGCACGGCGTGCGCGACGCGCTCGCCCACGGCGCGAAGGTGACGGGCACGACGTTCCACCTCGTCGACACGGGCGTCGACACCGGGCCGATCATCGCCCAGTTCCCGCTGGACGTGCGGGACGACGATGACGAGGAGTCCCTGCATGAGCGCATCCGCGCCGTCGAACGGGAGCGCCTCGTCGAGCTCCTCGCCTTCCTCTCCCACGGGTCCCTCGCCGTCGACGGCCGCCGAGTGACCGGCTGGACCCCCACCGCTGCGGTCCACGCCGCGCCCACATCCTTCCCGCAGTCCACCCGCAATCCCTGACCAGGAGGCACCAGAGAAGTGCAGACCGCCCGCCCCATCCGCCGCGCCCTCATCAGCGTCTACGACAAGACCGGACTCGAGGACCTCGCCGCGGGCCTCCACGCCGCCGGTGTCGCCCTCGTCTCGACGGGCTCCACCGCCGCACGCATCGCTCAGGCCGGCGTCCCGGTCACCCCGGTCGAGGAGCTGACCGGCTTCCCGGAGACCCTCGAGGGCCGGGTCAAGACGCTGCACCCGCGCGTCCACGCCGGGATCCTGGCCGACACCCGCAAGCCGGAGCACCTCGAGCAGATCGCGGAGCTGGGCATCGAGGCGTTCGACCTGGTCGTCGTGAACCTCTACCCGTTCACGGAGACCGTCGCCTCCGGTGCCGGCTTCGACGACTGCGTCGAGCAGATCGACATCGGAGGGCCGTCGATGGTCCGCGCCGCGGCGAAGAACCACCCCAGCGTCGCGATCGTGACCGATCCGGCGGTCTACGCCGAGGTCGTCGAGGCCGCGCGCGGGGAGGGCTTCACCCGGGCCCGCCGGACGCAGCTGGCCGCCGAGGCCTTCGCCCACACCGCCGCCTACGACGTCGCCGTCGCGGGCTGGATGGCGGAGCAGATCGCCGAGGACGGGGAGACGCTGCCGGAGTTCGCGGGCTCCGCGGTCCGCAAGTCCGCCGATCTGCGCTACGGGGAGAACCCCCACCAGCGCGCCGCGGTCTACGCGGTGCCGGGCGCCGGCGGAGTCGCGAATGCGGTCCAGCTGGGCGGCAAGGAGATGTCCTACAACAACTACCAGGACATCGACGCGGCGATCCGCGCGGCGTACGACTTCACGCAGCCCGCCGTCGCGATCATCAAGCACGCGAACCCCTGCGGGATCGCCGTGGGCGAGGACATCGCCCAGGCGCACGCACGCGCGCACGCGACGGATCCGGTGTCCGCGTACGGCGGTGTCATCGCCGCCAATCGGCCCGTGACCCTGGCGCTGGCCGAGTCGATCAAGCCGATCTTCACCGAGGTGCTTGCCGCGCCGTCGTTCGAGCCCGACGCGCTCGAGCTGCTGCGGTCGAAGAAGAACCTGCGCCTCCTGGAACTGGGCGATGCCGCACCGCAGCAGCTGGAGACGAAGCCCATCGGCGGCGGCCTGCTGCTGCAGGAGCGGGACCTCCTGCAGGCCGAGGGCGACAGCCCTGAGAACTGGACGCTGGTCGCCGGTGAGGCCGCGGACGAGTCGACGCTGCGGGACCTCGAGTTCGCCTGGCGCGCCTGCCGCGCGGTCAAGTCCAACGCGATCCTGCTGGCGCGCGACGGCGCGGCCGTGGGCGTGGGCATGGGACAGGTGAACCGCGTGGACTCGGCCCGCCTCGCCGTCGAGCGCGCGGGCGCGGAGCGGGCCGCGGGGTCCGTCTGCGCCTCGGACGCGTTCTTCCCGTTCGCGGACGGCCCGCAGGTGCTGTTCGACGCGGGAGTCGCGGCGATCGTGCAGCCCGGAGGATCGATCCGGGATGAGGAGGTCATCGCGGCGGCGCAGGCGGCCGGCGTGACCATGTACGTCACGGGTGCGCGCCATTTCTTCCACTGATGATGCCCCTGCTGTCCGGCCCTCCGCGCGCCACAGGACGCGGAAGGCCGGACGCGGGTGGTTCTCGAAGCGCTGGATCTACTGGAAGCGGCGCTTCTCGAACCCGACCCTGCGCGACTGGGTCATGCTCGCGGAACTGGTCTGCCTCGTGGCGGCCGTCGTCGCAGCGACCGTGAGCTTCCGCCTCTCCGGCACACTGCTGGCCCTCGTGTGCGCCGCGGCCGGAACGCTCCGCCTGCTGCCCGACCCGTGGTGGGCGACGGTCCGCAATCGCGGGCGCGGCTTCGACACGTCCCTGCTGTACGGTGCGGCTCTCGCGATGGGGCTGCTGACCTGGTCAGTGCCGGGCTGACGCACTCCGCGAGCCGCCGCCGGGAGTGCTCCTCGGAGTCTGTCAGGAACCTGTGCGCATCCTGAGAGGAGCGGCCAGGCCTTGCGCGGCCTCGGGCTCCGGTGGAAGTGTCGATGGTGAAGCCGCCGCTCGAAGGCGGGCGTCTCGACAGAGGAGGAACGTATATGGGACTCGGAGATCTGGCCGGCAAGGCGCAGGACGCACTCAAGACCGAACAGGGTCAGAAGGCGGCGGGCGAAGGCCTGGACCGCGCGGCCGATGCAGCCAACAACGCGACCGGCAACAAGCACAGTGATCATGTCAACCAGGGCAAGGACGCCGTCTCCGACAAGCTCGGGCTGGGCGGCGACGACAAGAAGGATCAGAAGAACTGATCCTTCCCGCGCCCGCACCGCGCCCCCGACCGCCGCAGCGGCCGGGGGCGCGGTCCATTCAGAGCTTCTCGACCGGCGCGTAGCGCATGAGCAGCCGCTTCGTCCCCTCGGACCCGAAGTCGACGACGGCGACAGTCTTGTCTCCGGCGCCTGTGACCTCGACGACGGTGCCCAGACCGAATGAGTCGTGCGAGACGCGATCGCCGGCGTCGACGCTGACGACCTCGCGCTGCGGGCGGATCCGATTGGGGAAGCCCGTGCCGGGGCTGCTGGACGCCGGAGTCCGGGAGTCGCCCCGGCCGCCGGCCCCGCTCCGCTCGGCGCCGCCGGATCCGCGTCCTGCGCCGTAGGCCGCACCGTACGGACCCGACGCGTCGCTGGCCGCGGCGAACGCTCCGGTACCGCTGCCGGTCGATTCCCAGTCGATGAGGCCGTCGGGGATCTCCGCCAGGAACCGGCTGGGCGGGTTGTACTGAGGCTGTCCCCACATGCTGCGCGTCTCCGCCCGGGTGAGGACGAGCTTCTTCTGCGCACGCGTGAGACCCACGTAGGCGAGTCGGCGCTCCTCGGACATCTCCTGCGACGAGCTGAAGGAGCGCTGGTGCGGGAACGTGCCGTCCTCCATGCCGGTGAGGAACACGTACGGGAACTCGAGCCCCTTCGCGGTGTGCAGGGTCATGAGCGTCACCTCGCCCGCGTCCTCGTCCGGCAGAGCGTCCGAGTCCGATGACAGGGCGATCGCCTCGAGGAACGCATCGAGGGAGCCGTCCTCGTTCGCCGCGTCATACTGCTCCGCGACCGCCACGAGCTCTGCGAGGTTGTCGACCCGCGACTCGTCTTGCGGATCGCTCGACTCGTTGAGGGAGGCGAGGTAGCCGGTCTGCTCGAGCACAGCCTCCAGGGACGCGGCGACCCCGCCGCCCTCGGCGACGCCCGCCAGGTCCTCCAGGAGCGCGAGGAACGTGCGGACGGGCCCCAGCGAGCGCGTCGTGATGCCGACGGCGCCCTGTGCGTCCTCGAGCGCCTCCCGGAACGTGATGCGCTCCCGTTCCGCATGCGCGGCGATGAGCGCCTCCGTGCGGTCGCCGATCCCGCGCTTGGGCTCGTTGAGGATCCGTCGGAGGTTCACGTCGTCCGCGGGGTTCGCGAGCACGCGCAGGTACGCGAGCGCGTCCTTGATCTCCTTGCGCTCGTAGAACCGAGTGCCGCCCACGACGCGGTACGGCATGCCGGCCCGGACCAGGGCGTCCTCGATCGCGCGTGACTGAGCATTGGTGCGGTAGAAGACGGCGACGTCCCCGTAGGCGATGCCCTCCTCGTCCCGCAGCTCGTCGATCCGCTCGACGATGAATCGGGCCTCCGCCTGCTCCGTGTCCGCGACCCAGCCGGTCACCTTCTCGCCGTCTCCGCTGTCCGTCCACAGCCGTTTGTCCTTGCGGTCGTCGTTGTGCGCGATGACGGCGTTGGCGGCGGACAGGATGGTCTGCGTCGACCGGTAGTTCTGCTCCAGGAGCACGACGTGCGCCCGGGGGAAGTCCTCCTCGAACTCGACGATGTTGCGCACCGTCGCCCCGCGGAACGCGTAGATCGACTGATCCGCGTCGCCCACGACCGTCAGCTCTGCTGTGGGGCCGTCCGGCACGTCGGCTCCCGCCAGCAGGCGGATGAGCCGGTACTGCGCGGGGTTCGTGTCCTGGTACTCGTCGACGAGGATGTGGCGGAAGCGCGCGCGGTAGTTCTGCGCGACCGCATCGAACGCGCCCAGCAGGTGGACGGTCTCCATGATGAGGTCGTCGAAGTCGAGCGCGTTCGCCCGGCGCAGCCGGTCCTGGTAGCGGCGGTAGACGCTCAGCACGGCCTGGTCGTGCGGGCGGTGCTCGGACACGGTCTGCGCGAAGTCGTCCGGGGTCAGCAGATCGTTCTTGAGTCCGGAGATCCGCGCGCGCAGGGCGCGGGCGGGGAACTTCTTGGGATCGAGGTTCTCCTCGCGCGCGATCTGCGTGAGGAGGCGCAGGGAGTCCTGTGCGTCGTAGATCGTGAAGCTGGAGGTGAGCCCCAGTGTCTTCGCCTCGCGCCGGAGGATCCGCACGCACGCGGAGTGGAACGTCGACACCCACATCGTGCGGGCGGCGGGCCCCACGAGCGCCCCGATCCTCTCCTGCATCTCCTTCGCGGCCTTGTTCGTGAAGGTGATCGCCAGGATCTCCCCGGGTCGCGCGCGCCCCGTCCGCAGCGTGTGGGCGATGCGCCGGGTCAGCACGCTGGTCTTCCCGGAGCCCGCGCCCGCGACGATGAGCAGGGGCGCACCGGTGTGCAGGACCGCCTCGCGCTGGGCCGGGTTGAGGCCGTCCAGCAGCGCCTCGACGGATCCTCCGGGACCCGACGCCGAGGCCGTGGCGCCGTCCACTGTCGTGTCACCGGCCGCGACGGCCGGCGACGGGGCCGCGGAGCCGGCCGGGGCCTCGGCGCTGGCGGTGTCGTCCGCGAACGGGCGCGGGGAGAGGACGGAGAGGAAATCGAAGGGTGAGCTCATAGCGGGGCGAACCTATCAGCCGGAACGGACACGGCCCGGCTCGAGCGAGCCGGGCCGTGCGGAGCGGAGGGGGGAGGGGCGGATGCCGGTCAGCCGACCACGGTGCCCGGGACCGTCACCGCGACGATGACCGCGGCGATCGCGGCCCAGCCGGTCGCGTGCGACATCGCGGCGGAGGCGCCCTGGTCCGGGTTCGCCTTCTCCTTGCGCTTCCCGATGAATGCGAAGACGGTGACGATGACCGCCAGGACCAGCTTGATGCCGATCTTCATGTGGTTGACGGAGTCGCCGTCAGCGACGAGGGCCTCGGCGATGCCTGCGAGCGCCAGACCGGTGACGAGCTGCAGGTATGAGCCGTGAAGCATGCCCGGGGAGACCTTGGGAGCCCGGATGTTGGTGAAGTAGCCGCCGATGATGATGGCCATTCCGAGCAGGTGCAGGATCACGAGGACGATGCGGAGGATTTCCATACCCCCGAGTCTAGTGGCAGGATTGCACCCAGCGCCCGCCGCCCCGTGGAGCGCGGTCCGCCCTGGTGTAATGGCAGCACGCCGGCCTTTGGTGCCGTGCGGTCTAGGTTCGAATCCTAGGGGCGGAGCGGGATGAAGCGATCCGCGACCCAAGGAGTTCCGCACATGCCGCAGCACAGCCCGGCAGCAGTGATCGTCCTCGCCGCAGGTGCGGGGACCCGGATGAAGTCGGCGACGCCCAAGGTGATGCACCCGATCGCCGGCCGCTCCCTCCTCCACCACGCCATCAGCGCGGCCGCGGGCACCGGTCCGGAGCACCTCGTCGTCGTGCTGCGCTACGCGCGCGAGCAGCTGGCCGCCCACCTCGAGACCATCTCCGGGTCGATCGACCGCTCCGTCCTCGTGGCGGACCAGGACGACGTGCCCGGCACGGGACGGGCCGCGGAGTGCGCGCTCACCCAGCTCCCGGAGGACATCGGCGGCACCGTCGTCGTCACGTACGGCGACGTCCCCCTCCTCACGACGAGCACCCTGCAGACGCTGGTCGAGCACCACGAGACGCAGGGCAATGCAGTCACCGTCCTGTCCGCGAACGTCGCGAACCCCACCGGCTACGGGCGGATCGTCCGCACGGCGGAGGGCGACCTCGAGCGGATCGTCGAGGAGAAGGACGCGGACGATGCCGTGAAGAGCCTCACGGAGATCAACTCCGGCATCTACGCCTTCGACGCGGCCGTCCTGCGGGGCGCGCTCGCCCGGGTCAGCACCGACAACGCGCAGGGCGAGAAGTACCTCACCGACGTCATCGGGATCGCGCGCACGGACGGCGCGCGCGTCTCCGCTCTCACGACCTCCGACGTGTGGCAGGTCGAGGGCGCGAACGACCGCGTCCAGCTGGCGCAGCTGGGCCGCGAGCTCAACCGCCGCATCGTCGAGGCGCACATGCGCGCGGGCGTCACCGTCATCGACCCGGAGACCACCTGGATCGACTCGGACGTGACGATCGCCCCGGACGTCACCGTGCTTCCGGGAGTCCAGCTGCACGGCGCGTGCGACATCGCCTCGGGCGCGGTCATCGGACCGGACTCGACGCTGTCCGACATGGAGGTGGGCGAGGGCGCCACGGTGACCCGCACGCACGGGTCCCTGTCCGTCATCGGCGCGGGCGCGACGGTGGGTCCGTTCGCCTACCTGCGGCCGGGCACGGAGCTGGGCGCGCAGGCGAAGATCGGCACGTTCGTGGAGACGAAGAACGCGCAGATCGGCGACGGGACGAAGGTTCCCCACCTCACCTACGTGGGCGATGCGACGATCGGCGAGCACTCGAACATCGGGGCCTCGTCCGTGTTCGTCAACTACGACGGGGTCGAGAAGCACCGCACGACGGTCGGCTCGCACGTGAAGACGGGCTCCGACACGATGTTCATCGCACCGGTGACCGTGGGTGACGGGGCCTACTCCGGCGCCGGGAGCGTCATCCGCGAGGACGTCCCCGCCGGTGCGCTCACGATCACGGAGGGCCGCCAGCGCATCATCGAGGGGTGGGTCGCGGCGAAGCGGCCCGGCACCCCCGCGGCGCGCGCGGCGCAGCTGGCGGCGGACCCCGCGGCGGGAGACCCCGCGACAGACTCTGCAGGACCGAACCGGCCCGGCAGCACCGATGACGCGAACAGCGCGGAAAAGGAGTCGTGAAGGTGAAGTCGATCACCACCGCGGGCAACAAGAAGCTCGTACTGGTCAGCGGACGGGCGAACAACGAGCTCGCGGAGCAGGTTGCGGACTGCCTGGGCACGGAGCTCCTGCCCACGGACATCTACAACTTCGCGAACGGCGAGATCTACGTGCGCTTCGGGGAGTCGGTGCGCGGCACGGACGTGTTCGTCATGCAGTCGCACACGAAGCCCATCAACGAGTGGATGATGGAGCAGCTCATCATGGTGGACGCGCTCAAGCGCGCCTCCGCCAAGCGCATCACCGTCATCGCCCCGTTCTTCCCGTACGCGCGGCAGGACAAGAAGCACCGCGGCCGCGAGCCCATCTCCGCGCGCCTCATGGCGGACCTCTTCAAGACCGCCGGCGCGGATCGCCTCATCACGGTCGATCTCCACACCGCGCAGATCCAGGGCTTCTTCGACGGCCCCGTCGATCACCTCGTGGCCCTGCCGCTCCTGGCGGACTACGTGAAGGAGAACTACCCCGAGGACCTCGCGGTCGTGTCCCCGGACGCGGGCCGCATCAAGGTCGCGGAGAACTGGTCGTCCAGCCTGGGCGGCGTCCCGCTGGCGTTCATCCACAAGACGCGCGACATCACCCGGCCCAACGAGACGAAGGCCAACCGGGTCGTCGGTGAGGTCGAGGGCCGCCACTGCGTGCTGGTCGACGACATGATCGACACCGGCGGCACGATCGTGCAGGCGGCGGAGGCATGCATGTCCGCCGGCGCGAAGGGCGTCATCATCGTCTCGACGCACGCCGTCTTCTCCGGCCCTGCCGTCCAGCGGCTCAAGGACTCCGTCGCCGAGGAGGTCATCGTGACGAACACGCTGCCGCTCAGCGAGGACCAGATGTTCGACAAGCTGACCGTGCTATCGATCGCGCCGCTGCTGGCGCGCGCGGTGCACGAGGTCTTCGAGGACGGCTCCGTCACGAGCCTCTTCGAGAACGTCGACCTCTGAGCGAGCGCACATGAGCGCTCAGCGCTGAGAGCTCACGGAAGCGGCCCCGGACGATCGTCCGGGGCCGCTTCCTCGTATGGCGGTGGTGAGCCAGTCTCAGCTGGCTTCGCCGTGCCTCTCCCGCCACTGAGGTGCACCTACACGCCCCCGCACGCCACTGAGGTGCACCTACACGCCTCTTCAAGCCGTTGAGGTGCA
>DWZY01000323.1 GCA_019117325.1 Candidatus Brevibacterium intestinigallinarum | reverse complement strand
CAGCATCCTGACGCCCTGCTCGCGGGCGTCCACGAGCTCTCGCGCCAGCGCGATCGAATGGTCGAGGAGCTGCGCGCGCTGGGCTTCGACGTCATCGAGTCCGACGCGAACTTCGTGCTCTTCTCCGGCGTCAGCGATCCCTCGCTCCTGTGGCAGCGCCTCGTCGATCGCGGCGTGCTCATCCGCGACGTGGGCATCCCGGGCTCGCTCCGGGTCAATGCCGGCACCCCCGAGGAGACGACCGCGTTCCTCACCGCCGTGGGCGACATCCTGTCCGCCCACCCCGAGACCCTCGAAAGGGGCCCCCAGTGACCCAGCGCACCGCGCACGCACAGAGGACGACGAGCGAGTCGGACGTGTCGGTCTCGATCGACCTCGACGGCACGGGAACCTCGACGATCGACACCGGCGTGCCGTTCTACGACCACATGCTGACCGCGCTGTCGAAGCACTCACTCATCGACATGGAGATCCGCGCCGTGGGCGACGTGCACATCGACGTCCACCACACGGTCGAGGACACCGCCATCACGCTGGGCCGGGCACTGGGACAGGCGCTGGGCGACAAGGCGGGGATCCGCCGCTACGGCGACGCGACCGTCCCGCTCGACGAGGCACTCGCGCACGCGGTCGTTGACGTGTCGGGGCGGCCCTACTTCGTGCACGAGGGGGAGTCGGAGGCCCAGCGGTACCACCTGATCGGCGGGCACTTCACGGGATCGATGACGGGCCACGCTCTCGAGTCGCTCGCCTTCCACGCGGGTCTCACGATGCACCTGCGGCTGCTCGCGGGCCGGGATCCCCACCACATCGCCGAGGCCCAGTTCAAGGCTGTGGCGCGCGCGCTGCGCACTGCGGTCGAGCCTGATCCGCGGTCGTCCGGCGTGCCCTCGACGAAGGGGGCCCTGTGAGCCGCACGGTCATCGTCACCCCCTTCGGGCGACCCGACCAGCTGGCCGCCGCATGCGTGCTGTCTGAGATCGAGGGCGATGTCGTCCCGCTGGGCGACTTCTCCGCGATCGTGCAGCACGGCACGGACATCGCGGCCGGCAACCGTGCCGCTGCCGCGATCTCGAAGCTGACGGGCAAGCACGAGGTGCTGCTCATGGTCCGCAGCGAGGAGCAGATCGACGCCGCCCACTATCGCGGAGGCGAGCGGGAGGCCGACGTCCCCGCGGGACTCGCGCTGTCGAACCTGCCCGATGACCTCGAGCGCCTCCTGCTGGAGATCTCCGACCCCCGCGACATCGAGGGCTGGATCGACACCTCGACGATGTCGAAGCTGGACGCGTCCCGGGCGACCATGACCCCGCAGCGGGCTGCCCTCGCTCGCGCCGGTCTGCTGTGGATCGTCGTCGCACTGCTCGCGCTCGTCGTCGTCGCCTTCGGCACCTGGCAGGGGACCGGGGGATCAGTGATGGGATGGGTCGTCGCGGTCTTCGGCGCCGCCGTCCTCGTGGCGGCCGTCGTGCGGCTGCGCGGGCTGCTGGGCGGGGAGAGGGCGCGATGAGCGCACCCCGCGTCGCGGTCCTCGACTACGGCTCCGGCAACATCCACTCGGCCGTCCGTGCGCTCGAGCGCACGGGGGCCTCGGTCGTGCTCACCGCCGATCCGGCGGAGATCGAGGCCGCGGACGGTCTTGTCGTGCCCGGAGTGGGCGCGTTCGCCTCCGTCATGGAGGGGCTCGCCGCGGTCGACGGCGTCGAGCTGCTGCGCGATCGCCACGCTCGTGGTCGGCCCACGCTGGGCATCTGCGTGGGCCTGCAGGTGCTCTTCGCTGCCGGTTCGGAGCACGGAGTGCGCACCGAGGGCGCGGCCCTGTGGCCGGGTGAGGTCACCCGCCTCGACTCGCCCGTCGTCCCCCACATGGGCTGGTCGCGGGTGCGCGCGGCACCCGGATCCAGCCTGTTCGTCGGCCTCGACGACGAGTACTTCTACTTCGTCCACTCCTACGCGGCACCGGCTGGACCGCCGGGGGCCCTCACCTCGACCGCGGTGCACGGCGGTCCGTTCGCGGCCGCAGTCGAGGACGGCGCAACATCTGCCACCCAGTTCCACCCGGAGAAGTCCGGTGATGCGGGCGCCGCCCTGCTGGCCAACTGGATCCGCACCCTGCACACATGACGATCACATCACCATCCGACACCGGAGGAACAGCATGACCCCGCTCGTGGAAACCCCCTCTCTCACCCTGCTGCCCGCAGTCGACGTGGCCGATGGCCAGGCCGTCCGCCTCGTCCAGGGCGAGGCGGGAACGGAGACGGCCTACGGCTCGCCGCTCGAGGCCGCCGGCTCGTTCGAGCAGGACGGCGCCGAGTGGATCCACCTCGTGGACCTCGACGCGGCCTTCGGCCGCGGCTCCAACTACGACCTGCTGCGCAAGGTGACGAAGTCACTGTCGATCAAGGTGGAGCTGTCCGGTGGCATCCGGGACACGGAGAGCCTGGAGCGCGCGCTCGACACCGGTGCGGAGCGCGTCAACATCGGCACGGCGGCGCTCGAGGACCCGGAGTGGACCGCAGAGGTCATCGCTCACTACGGCGACAAGATCGCGATCGGCCTCGACGTGCGCGGTCGCACGCTCGCGGCACGGGGCTGGACCCGCGACGGCGGCGATCTCTATGAGGTCTTCGACCAGCTCGAGGCCGCTGGCTGCACGCGGTACGTCGTGACGGACGTGACGAAGGACGGGACACTCAAGGGACCCAACACGGAGCTCCTCGCGGATCTTGCGGCCCGGACCGACCGTCCGATCGTCGCCTCCGGCGGCATCTCGACGCTCGACGACATCGCCGCCCTGCGCGAGCTGGTGCCGGCAGGTGTCGATTCCGCCATCGTCGGCAAGGCGCTCTACGCGGGCCGGTTCACCCTCGCCGAGGCGCTCGACGTCGCCGGTCGCTGACATGACGGAGCGCTCCGGCGATTCGCCGCAGATCCCCGCGCACCTGCAGGGCGCCCTGGGCGGCCCCGCTGACTCCGCGGGTGTTCCCTGGGGTGGACGCGAGCTCCACTCGAACCCGTTCGCGGGGGATACGGGGGAGGCGGACGCCGCTCTGCTCGGAGCGCTCCGCGCGGTCGCGGACCAGCCTCTCGACCCGCAGCGGCATCAGGGCGTCCTCGCCGCCCTGCGCGGCGCGCGGCTGTACGCGCCGATCCTGCCGACGGTGCTCGAGCAGTCCGTCGACGAGCACGGACTCATGCACGACAACTCCTCGGAGATGGCGATGGTCCGACTCACCTCCGGAGACGGCCGGGAGGCGACGCCGGCGTTCACGGACATCCCGTCGCTCACCGCCTGGCACGATCAGGCGCGTCCGGTGCCGATCGAGGCGGAGCGACTGGGAGCCGCCGCGGTCGAGGAGGGGGCGCAACTGGTCGTCGTGGACCCCGGCACACCGCACGCGTTCCTTCTGCGGCGGCCCGCCCTGTGGGCGTTCCTCCAGGGCCACCCGTGGCTGCCCGCGTGGGCGGACGCGGAGGTTGCGGCTGCGCTGCAGGCCGCGACGCAGGACTTCGACTGGATCACGGGCGTCGGCATGGGGCCGGGGACGGAGGCGGTCCACGCGGGCGGGACGGAGGTGCGGATCCGGATCCGCACCGCTGCGACACCCACGGAGCAGCAGAGCGCCCGCCTCCAGGAGGCGCTTGCGGCGAGCGAGGCGCTCGTCGACCGGGTCGACTCGCTGGCACTCGCGTTCACGCAGGGCTGAGGCCGTGCGGGTCTGGTGCACGCAGAGCTGAGGTCGTGCAGGTCCGGTTCGCCCGGGGTCGGGTCGGCGTCACACGGGACAGAGCCGGCGCGAGTCCGCAGACAGCGAGCGGCGGCCGTCCTGCAGGACGACCGCCGCTGTGGCGTGTGGGACCGGTCGACTCAGCGGACCGGACCGGTGTACTTCTCTCCGGGGCCCTTGCCGGGCTCGTCGGGGATCGCGGAGGCCTCGCGGAAGGCCAGCTGCAGGGACCGCAGCCCGTCGCGCAGCGGTCGCGCGTGCTGGTCGCCCACCTCGGGTGCTCCCGCGGTGATGAGGCCCGCCAGCGCGGTGATGAGCTTCCGGGCCTCGTCCAGGTCGATGAGGTCCTCAGCCCGCTCGGCCTCGGTGTCCTCGCTGAGTCCCAGCTTGACCGCCGCAGCGCTCATGAGATGGATCGCCGCGGTCGAGATGACCTCGACGGCCGGCACCTCGGAGATGTCGCGGACGGCCTGCGCCGTCGTCTCGTCCTGTGCGCCGGCGGCGGACGGCTGGGAGCTCGCGGAGGCGTCGGGATCGAAGCTGAAGGAATGAGTCTGGGTCATGGGATCAGTGTCCCACATGCCAGATGTGCACTTCTGGGAGAAGTCGCGTATCATCGACTCCGTGCGAAGAGGGGCTCAGAGCTCCCACCTGGATCGCTCCTGGCGATCGGGTACCTCTCGGCACGGCATCCCTGCCGTACCGAGCAGTGGCGGTCGACCATCGGTCCTCCGTCTGCTGTGGAGTATTCCAGGCCCCTCTGCATCGGCAGTCGGGGCCTTCTTCCGTTCCTGACCGCCGCACCATCGTGTTCAGTCGAGAAGGAGCAGCACATCAGCGAGCCACGTATCAACGACAAGATCCGGGTCCCGGAAGTCCGCCTCGTCGGACCCAACGGGGAGCAGGTGGGCATCGTCGCAATGCGCAAGGCCCTTGACCTCGCCCGTGAGGCGGACCTCGATCTGGTCGAGGTGGCACCGCAGGCCAAGCCTCCCGTCGCCAAGCTCATGGACTTCGGCAAGTTCAAGTACGAGTCCGCCCAGAAGGCGCGCGAAGCCCGGAAGAACCAGGCCAACACGGCCCTCAAGGAGATCCGGTTCCGGCTCAAGATCGACGAGCACGATTACGAGACCAAGAAGGGGCACGTCACGCGCTTCCTGACGGGCGGGGACAAGGTCAAGGTCATGATCATGTTCCGCGGCCGCGAGCAGTCGCGACCGGAGATGGGCGTGCGCCTCCTCAACCGACTCGCGGAGGATGTGTCCGAGCTGGGCACAGTCGAGTCGTCCCCGCGCGTGGACGGACGCAACATGGTCATGGTCATCGCTCCGACGAAGTCCAAGGCCGATGCGAAGGCGGAGTCGCGCGAAGCGTCCGCCGGGTCGAAGGGAACGCGCGCGGAGGTCAAGTCCCGCCGCGACCGCGAAGCACAGGCGAAGGCCGAGGTCCGGGCGGAGCAGCCGTCCGCCCAGGATTCCTGAGTCCCGCCTGACCTACCAGATGTGAAGGAGAACGGCACCATGCCGAAGCAGAAGACCCACAGCGGCGCCAAGAAGCGTCTGCGCCTCACCGGCAGCGGCAAGCTCATGCGAGAGGGCGTCAACAAGCGCCACCTGGCCGAGCACAAGTCCTCGCGCCGCAAGCGCCGGATCTCGATGGACCAGGTGCTGACCCAGGGCGACCGGGCCAAGGGCCTCAAGCTCCTCGGCAAGCGCTGAGTCCGACACCGCAGACATTCGAGGCTGCATCACCGGGAGCCGGGACGGCACCGGGATGCGCCGCACCATGGCCGCTGAACCGCGGCTGTGGGTGATATCCACAAGGAGTACACGTGGCACGTGTGAAGAGGGCGGTCAACGCCAAGAAGAAGCGCCGGGTCATCCTGGACCGGGCGAGCGGCTACCGCGGACAGCGTTCGCGCCTGTACCGCAAGGCCAAGGAACAGGTCATCCACTCGCTGGTCTACAGCTACCGCGACCGTCGCGCCCGCAAGGGTGACTTCCGTCGCCTCTGGATCCAGCGGATCAACGCCGGGGCGCGCGCCAACGGCATGACCTACAACCGCTTCATCCAGGGTCTCAAGGCCGCAGGCGTCGAGGTCGACCGCCGCATGCTGGCCGAGCTCGCCGTCAACGACCAGGCGACGTTCGCAACGCTCGTGAAGGTCGCGAAGGACGCGCTCCCCTCGGACGTGAACGCGCCCAAGACTTCCGCAGCCTGATCTGCGCATCCCTCCGCCGGAGGGACCCGTGACAGCGGGGCCGGATGATCCGCACAGGATCTCCGGCCCCGCTGTCGTGCGTGCGGGCGCGACCGTCACGCGAGCCCCACGGTCCTGGGTAGGCTGAACGCATGGATCTGCATCCCGGCCTCCAGGGCCCCGTCATCACGCGCACCGACTCTCCGCGCATCAAGGAAGCGTCCAAGCTCTCCCGGCGCGCGTGGCGGACGAAGACCCGCCGCTTCCTCGTCGAGGGGCCGCAGGCGGTGCGCGAGGCACTCGAGCGCCAGCGCGAGCTCACACCGGCCGCCGTCACGCTTCCGAATCGGACGAGTGAGGACGGCGCCCCGCCGCGACCGGCTGCCGGTGCAGTCCTCGACGTCTGGGCCACGGCCGAGGCCGCGCAGCGACACCCGGACCTCCTAGAGACGGCTGCGGCCGCGCGCGTGCGGATCCGCCAGGTCATTCCCGAGGTCCTGGCGCAGCTCACCGACACGGTCGCCTCCCAGGAGATCGTCGCCGTCGTCGAGCACCTGGACGTGCCGCTCGGCCAGGTGGTGAACCGGGACGCGCGGCTGCTCGTCGTCCTGTCACAGGTCCGCGATCCCGGCAACGCGGGGACGGCGCTGCGGGTGGCGGACGCGGCCGGCGCGGACGCGGTCATCGTGACGTCGTCCAGTGTGGACGTGTACAACCCCAAGACGGTCCGCTCGACAGCTGGCTCGCTGTTCCACATCCCCGTCGTGACCGGCGTGGGTCTGCCCGAAGTCGCCGAGCTCGCCCGCGCCCGCGGCCTGCAGGTCCTCGCCGCGGACGCGCA
This sequence comes from Candidatus Brevibacterium intestinigallinarum, assembly GCA_019117325.1. Taxonomy (GTDB): domain Bacteria; phylum Actinomycetota; class Actinomycetes; order Actinomycetales; family Brevibacteriaceae; genus Brevibacterium; species Brevibacterium intestinigallinarum. Next base: position 4,066 of record DWZY01000323.1, on the reverse strand, counting down.
CCCGCCGGCGCACGACCTCCACGTGCCGTGGGACACCGGCCTCGATCTGTCCGCTCGGACCGCATGGGTGTTCGGCAACGAGGCCTGGGGCCTGCCGGAGGCGGACCGCGCCGTCTGCGATGCCGCGGTGGCGATCCCCCTCTATGGGAAGGCCGAGAGCCTGAATCTCGCGACGGCTGCGAGCATCTGCATCTACGAGTCCGCGCGCAACCAGCAGGTCTGACCCGCGACGGCGCGGGCCGGCCCCGGCGCTAGACTGGGGCGCGGCCCCCGCGTTGGCGCGTCCCGACTCCGGTCGGGGCGAGCTCCTGAACCGCCCACCACCACGAGAGAAGGACGATGTCTGAGTCCAGTGCCGGCGATCCGACGCCGATCGATCCCCGCGACGAGGCGGCTGTTGCCGCCGCCGTCCAGACCGCGCTCCGCGACATCGGCGACGCGGCGAACCTCGAGGCGCTCAAGGCGGTGAAGATCGCGCACACGGGCGATCGCTCGCCGCTGGCGCTGGCCAACCGCGGGATCGGCGCTCTCGACAAGTCGGAGAAGGCGGCAGCGGGCAAGCTGGTGGGGCAGTCGCGCGGGCAGGTCTCCCGCGCCCTCGCGCAGCGGCAGGCCGAGCTCGAGGAGCAGCGCGAGCAGGAGGTCCTCGTGGCTGAGGCCATCGACGTGACGTTGCCCGTGCAGCGGACCCCGCAGGGTGCGCGCCACCCGCTGCAGCTGCTGCAGGAGCAGATCGCCGACCACTTCGTGGGGCACGGCTGGGAGGTCGCGGAGGGCCCGGAGATCGAGGCCGAGTGGTTCAACTTCGACGCCCTCAACTTCGGTCCCGACCACCCCGCTCGTCAGATGCAGGATACGTTCTTCGTGGATCCGCCGGAGGCCGGCCTGGTTCTGCGGACCCACACGTCGCCGGTGCAGTCCCGCAGCCTCCTGGAGCGCGGCGTGCCGCTCTACGTCGTGTGCCCGGGCAAGGTCTTCCGCACCGATGAGCTCGACGCGACGCACACCCCCGTGTTCCACCAGGTCGAGGGGATCGCGATCGACCGCGGCCTCACGATGGCTCATCTCAAGGGCACGCTGGATGCATTCGCGCGCGCGATGTTCGGCCCGGAGTCCCGCACGCGCCTGCGCCCGTCGTTCTTCCCGTTCACGGAGCCCAGCGCAGAGATGGACTTCTGGTTCCCCCAGAAGGTGGGCGGTCCCGGGTGGATCGAGTGGGGCGGCTGCGGCATGGTGCACCCCAATGTGCTCCGCGCGGCGGGCATCGACCCGGACGAGTATCAGGGCTTCGCATTCGGAATGGGCATCGAGCGGACGCTCATGCTGAGGGAGGGCATCAACGACATGCACGACATGGTGGAGGGTGACCTCCGCTTCTCCGCACGATTCGGGGTGAACGCCTGATGCGCGTCCCCCTCGAATGGCTGTCCGAGCTCGTCGACATGTCATCCGTCGACGACGCGCACGTCCTCGCGGCGGATTTCGCGAGCATCGGTCTCGAAGAGGAGGAGTACTTCGGTCCGCAGGTGACCGGCCCCCTCATCGTGGGCCGTGTCCTCACCGCGGAGCCGGAGGAGCACTCGAACGGCAAGACCATCAACTGGTGCACCGTGGATGTGGGCGAGGCCGAGCCGCGCGGCATCGTCTGCGGAGCCCACAACTTCGGTCCCGGCGACCTCGTGGTCGCCGCACTGCCGGGAGCGGTCCTGCCCGGTGACTTCGCGATCGCGGCGCGGAAGACGTACGGACACGTCTCCGACGGCATGATCTGCTCCCAGCGCGAGCTGGGGCTGGGCGACGACCACGACGGCATCATCGTCCTCTCATCGCTGGGCCTCACCGGCGCACCGGGCGACGACGCGATCGCACTGCTGGGCCTCGACCGCGTGACGCTCGACGTCAACGTGACCCCCGACCGCGGCTACCAGCTGAGCATGCGCGGGATCGCGCGCGAGTTCGCGATGCTCACGAATCAGCCGTACACGGATCCCGCGGACATCGAGACGGACGCCCCGTCCGCTGACGGGTTCCCCGTCGAGCTGGCGGACGAGGCTCCGATCCACGGTGTGCCGGGCTGCACGCGCTTCACGGCGCTCACGGTCACCGGCATCGATCCTTCGGCGCGGACCCCGTACTGGATGGCCCGCCGCCTGCTGGAAGCGGGCATGCGCCCCATCAGCCTCGCGGTCGACGTGACGAACTACGTCATGCTCGAGCTGGGCCAGCCGCTGCACGCGTACGACGCGCAGAAGCTCGCCGGTCCCATCACCGTGCGCCGTGCGCGCGCGGGCGAGACCCTCGTGACCCTGGACGACGCGACCCGCACGCTGCACCCGGAGGACCTGCTCATCACGGACGCCGGGAACGGTGAGACCGCCTCCCGCATCATCGGGCTGGCCGGCGTCATGGGCTCGGCAGAGCTCGAGGTGACGGGGGAGACCCGCGACGTCGTGCTCGAGGCCGCACACTTCGATCCCGTCTCGATCGCGCGCACTGCGCGCAGGCACAGGCTGCCCAGCGAGGCCGCGCGACGCTTCGAGCGCGGAGTCGACCCGGCCGTGGGCCCGGCCGCGGCCCGCCGTGCCGCCGATCTCCTCGTCGCACTGGCCGGCGGCCAGCGCAGCACGGATGTGACCGAGGCCGGTGAGCTGCCCGCTTCGCGGACCGTCGACCTGCGCGCGGCGCTGCCCGCGCAGCGGGTGGGCGTCGACTATCCCGTCGAGCGCATCACCGCGCTGCTGCGGGCCGTGGGTGCGACCGCCGAGGTCGTGGAGACGGCAGCGGAGGATGACACCCTGCTGCGGGTGACGGTCCCGTCGTGGCGGCCGGATCTCGTCTCCGACGTCGACCTCGTGGAGGAGGTCGTGCGCGCGGGCGGCTACGACGAGATCCCCTCCGTCGAACCGCAGGCGCCGGGCGGCAGCGGGCTCACCGCCTCCCAGCGGGCCCGGAGGCGAGTGTCGAACCTCCTGGCGAACAGCGGCCTCACTGAGGTGCTCACGTACCCGTTCACGTCGAACGACCGTGCTGATGCCCTCCTCATCCCGGAGGATGATCCGCGGCGGGCCGTCGTGCGACTCGCGAATCCGCTGGGGGAGGACCGCCCCCTCATGCGCTCGACCCTGCTGAGCACGCTGCTCGACGCGGTCGTGCGGAACACGGGCCGGGGCTTCAAGGACGTCGGCATCTTCGAGGCAGGCCTCGTCACGGTGGGCGGTCGCCCCACCGACGCCGCCGCCACGCGCTTCGCGCCGGGTCAGCACCCCGCAGCCGAGCAGCTCGAGGAGCTGCGCCGGTCGGTGCCCCGCCAGCCGTTCCACATCGCTGCCGTCCTCGCCGGTCATGTGGAGCCGGCGGGTGTCGCCTCCCCCGGTCGCCGCGCGGACGCGCAGGATGCAATCGAGCTGGTCCACCGGATCGCCGCCGTCAACGGGCACACGGTGCGCGCCGAGGCCGCAGCGCTGGCTCCGTGGCATCCGGGCCGCTGCGCACGGTTCGTCCTGGCCGATGGCACCGACCTGGGCGTCGCGGGAGAGCTGCACCCGAAGGTGTGCGAGAACCTGGGACTGCCCCCACGGACCGTCGCCCTCGAGATCGATCTCGATGCGCTCGTGGCGCAGGAGGACCGCCGGGACTGGGCCGGCGCCCTCTCGACGTACCCGGTCTCGCGCCAGGACGTGGCACTGGTCGTCCCTGCGGACCTCCCGGCCGGGACCCTCATGGACACGCTGCGGGAGGCGGCCGGCAGCGAGCTGGAGCAGCTCGAAGTGTTCGACGTCTACACCGGCGACCAGGTGCCCGAGGGACGGAAGTCGGTCGCGCTGCGCATGACGTTCCGTGCCGCGGACCGCACACTCACGGCGGACGAGGCCTCGGCACTGCGCGAGGCCGCCACCGCAGCCGCCGCTGCCGCGCACGGGGCGGAGGTCCGCTCGTGACCGATCCCGCCGCGCCCAGGCACACGGCGATCGACCCGACCACCGGTCTGGCGATCGTCACCGGCGGCACACGCGGGATCGGCCGCGTGCTGGCCCACGGCCTCGCGGCGGCCGGGCACCCGGTGCTG
>DWZY01000322.1 GCA_019117325.1 Candidatus Brevibacterium intestinigallinarum | reverse complement strand
CACCCAGCACCTGGGTGCGTCGACGGCGGGTCTGCTGGTGGGCGCCGCTCAGCTGCTGGGTGCCCTGGCGCGTCTCACGATGGGCAGCGTCAGCGACCGGGCGCCTTCCCGCGTCCTCGTCCTGCGGTGGGTGGCGTGGTCCGCGGCGGTGCTGACGGCCTCGGTCGCGGTGGTGTCGCTGGGAGTGCTGCCGGTGCTGGCGGGTGTGCTGTTCGGACTCGCGTCTGCGGCCTCGGTCGCGGACAACGGGCTGGCGTTCACCTCGATCGCGGAGGCCGCGGGCAACCGGTGGTCGGGGAAGGCGATGGGGATCCAGAACACCGGTCAGCATGTGCTGTCCGCGGCGGTGGGTCCGGGGATCGGCGGGCTCATCTCCGCCGTCGGCTATCCGATCGCGCTGGGTGCTGTCGCGGTCATCCCGGTGCTCGCCTCGTTCCTGGTGCCGCGCCGCGATCTCGAACGGGTGTGATCGGCTGACGGCGAGGGCGGCGCGGGGCGGGACGCGGTTCACCGATCGTTCACACGACCTCGTTACCGTGCAGATCTGTTGGAGACGAGCGAGGGGACACCGGTGGCGAAGCTGCATCCGAGACAGCGCGAGAACCTGCGCGAGTACATCGACCGCCTGAACCTGGAGGGATACCAGGTTCTGGACGGGCACACACCTGATCCGGATCTCATCGATCCGGGCGGAGCGGCCGTCGTGACGTGGCGCGAGGGGTACCCGTACGACGAGCGCATGGACCGCGAGGCCTACGAGCTGGAGAAGTACCGGCTGCAGGTCGAGCTGCTCAAGTTCCAGTACTGGGGTCAGGACACCGGGCGCAAGCACGTCATCGTGTTCGAGGGCCGCGACGCCGCGGGCAAGGGCGGGACGATCAAGCGGTTCACGGAGCACCTGAACCCGCGGGCGGCGCGCGTGGTGGCGCTGAATAAGCCCTCGAACGTGGAGCAGGGGCAGTGGTACTTCCAGCGCTACATCCAGCACCTGCCCACGGCCGGCGAGATCGTCATGTTCGACCGCTCCTGGTACAACCGCGCGAACGTCGAGCGGGTCATGGGCTTCTGCACGGACGACGAGTACGAGACCTTCATGGAGCAGGCTCCCGTCTTCGAGAAGATGCTCATCGACTCCGGCATCCACGTGACGAAGTTCTGGTTCTCCGTCACGCAGGCGGAGCAGCGCACCCGCTTCGCGATCCGCCAGATCGATCCGGTGCGGCAGTGGAAGCTCTCGCCGATGGACCTCGAGTCGCTGGACCGGTGGGAGGACTACACCGCGGCGAAGGAGGCGATGTTCGTGCGCACTGACACCGACTTCGCCCCGTGGATCTCCATCAAGTCGAATGACAAGAAGCGGGCGCGGCTCAACGCGATGCGCCACTTCCTCAACCAGTTCGACTACGAGGGGAAGGACCCCGCAGTCGTCTACCCGGCCGACGAACGGCTCGTCATGCGCGGGCGCGACGCCGTGGGTGACTGAGGGGGCGTGCGGGCGCGGGCGAGGTGCTGGTGCGGTGTGTGGTGAGCGGACACGTGGCACGTGGTTGTGCACGTGGGCGCCTGACGCCGGACTGAGGTGCACATAGTCGCCCGGCACCTCGCTGAAGTGTCCGTAGCCGCCTGGCATCCCGTTGAGGTGTCCGTAGCCGCCTGGCATCCCGTTGAGGTGTCCGTACGCGCCTGAGAATGTGGCCTCCTGGGGCGCGTACGGACACCTCAACGCCTGAAGCCATGCCACGCGGGAGGCGACCGAGGTACCCCTGTCACGGTCCCGCCCGCTCGCTGATCGCCTCGCGGACCATGTGCACGATCTGCCCGTCGGGCATCCACGACGTCACGCGGATGTAGTCCCAGCCCTGCCCGCGGACCCACCGCTCTCGCTCGATGTCATGGCTCCACTGCTGCCGACTGGTCCGGTGATGATCGCCGTCGTACTCGATCGCGATTCTGAGGTCGGGATACGCGAGGTCTGGATGGACGACTCCGCCGGCGGTGCGGATCGCGTGTGCGACGACGGGAGTGGGAAGCCCCGCGCGGATCAGCAGCAGGCGCAGCCGTGTCTCCTGCGGCGATCCCACATCCACGCACGCGCGCCCGATCGCTCGCTGCAGTGCGCGGCTCCCGCGGAATCGCGGGAGCCCGGTCAGCGTGTCCCACACCTTTGCAGGAGTGATACTCCCGTCGTCGGGGCCGCTCCACGGACCGCAGATCGCGTCGACCACCGCGACCAGCTCGTCCTCACTCAGCGCAGAGCTGATCTGCCGCAGCACCTCCGGCTCGGTCGCGACTGTGATGCCGTCGCGCACATCGACCTCCAGCTCACGCGGCTTGTGGCGGCGAAGATTGGGAATCTTCGTGTCAGTTCTGCGCGGTGTGACCGACACGGGGTTCCAGGGGAGCTGCGCGTCGATCGGCCAGCCGAAGTGGCGAGCCGCGGAGAGGTGGGACAGCACGGCATCGGGCCGGCGCACCTGAACCGCGGCAACGAAGTTCCTCTGGTCGATCCATCTGTCGTCCGTCCACTCGGGAACCTGGATATGCCGGACGTGGAACGGATGCTCATGGACTCCGGGAATGACGGGCCGGCGATGTGGTCGGGTTTTCGCCGCCCAGCGCGGCAGTCCATGCTCGGGTGCAGTGGCCTCTGTGACATGCACCGGGACCGTGAGAATCTTCGTCGCCCGTCGTCTCATGCGGCGGACACTATGGCCGCTTCGCGGGGTCGCGACCGGCAGGAGGCGATTGTTGATGAGCGGGGCTGAGTCCCCAGTCCGGCGAGCGCAGCCCGGACGACGCCCGGCAGACGATGTGACGTCCATTGGTTCAGAGGGTCCGAGGCGTCCGGCCCACCCGGCTCTCCATGGGCCTCATGGCTTCGCGTGGCTTCATGGCCTCCCACGGCTTCATGGCTTGGCGTGGCTTCATGGCTTGGCGTGGCTTCACTCGTTGAGGTGTCTGTACCCGCCCCGGAACCACTCATTCTCAGGCGCGTACGGACACCTCAACGATGAGGCCGGGCGTCTATGGACACTTCAACGATGAGGCCGGGCGACTGCGGACACCTCAGGGCCTGCAGGCTGCCGTGGGGGATCACCGGGGAGGGGCGCGCCAGACGTGTCGCGCGCCAGCGTTCGGCACGTGCGGCAGTGTTGTCGCCGACCGGGTGAGGAGGGAAAGTCTCACCCGGTCGGCCACATCTCGAGTCCGGCT
>DWZY01000321.1 GCA_019117325.1 Candidatus Brevibacterium intestinigallinarum | reverse complement strand
CTCCTGGGGATGTCCGTCGAGGGTGATGCTGTGAGCCACGTGGCGCTCCTTCGTGAGTGAGAGTCGACGGGGACAGACCGGGTCCCGCGCCACGTGCGAGTCTAACGCGTGGAGGACCGGTCACGGGTCCGCTGGGAATGGGTGAATGCGAAGGGCCCCCGGTCTCCCGGGGGCCCTTCTTCTGTGTGCGCGATACTGGGATCGAACCAGTGACCTCTTCCGTGTCAGGGAAGCGCGCTACCGCTGCGCCAATCGCGCCTGTTGTGCAGGCGTTGCTGCTGTGTATCTCTGCACCTGAGACCGGTGCGGGCGGATCACTCCGCCGTGCGCGATACTGGGATCGAACCAGTGACCTCTTCCGTGTGAAGGAAGCGCGCTACCCCTGCGCCAATCGCGCTCTGCCCCGGAGGGCCTGAGCGAGGTGGAGAGGGGATTCGAACCCCCGTATACGGCTTTGCAGGCCGCTGCCTCGCCTCTCGGCCACTCCACCGTGGGACGGTTGACCTGTCTCCGAGCGGATGACGGGACTCGAACCCGCGACCCTCACCTTGGCAAGGTGATGCTCTACCAGCTGAGCCACATCCGCGTGGAAGCTTCCGCTTCCTGTGTTCCGGGCTGTTCCCCCGCAACGAGAAGTAAATCTACACGGCCCTCCTGGCCAAGTCCAATCGAGATCGAGTGGCCCTCGTCACATGCTGGGAGCGGCGACCAGGATCCGTCCCTAGACTCCGGAATGTGAACGACAGGAGGCCGGAGAGGCCGGAGGGATGGCTGTCCCGCAGCCACAAGCAGGGCAGGCCGTGGTTCCGCCGCACGCGACTGGGATACCTGCGCTGGCGCACACGGCTGGACGAGCGCCCCCACACGGCTCGCGTGTATCGCGCGACGATCGGCGCGCTGGGCGCGCTCATCATCGTCGTGGGCCTCATCCTCGTCCCGCTCCCGGGTCCCGGGTGGCTCATCGTGCTGACGGGCGTCGCGATCATCGCCTCGGAGTTCGCGTTCGCCCGGCGCCTCCTGCGCTTCGCCCAGGCGCGCCTGCGGGCGTGGACGCGCTGGGTCGCGGCGAGCCACTGGACCGTGGGCGCCTCACTGGGACTCGCGACGTGCGCGTGCGTCGTGGGAGCTGTCTGGCTCGTCCTGCTCCTCATCGGCCTGCCGGACTGGGTCCCGGCCGCATGGGTGCCTGAATGGACGGGACTGGGCTGAGGCCAGTCCCGCGGTGACGTCGAGCCAGCGCGGACGTCAGTCCGCCGCGATCGTGCGAGCGGAGTCCTCGAGGGCGGCCAGTGCCGCATCGCGGTCGAAGTCCGCCGGCGGGAAGGCAAGGTCCATCGCCTCCAGGTGGTGGAGGAGGATCCTGCCCACGGCCCAGCGCGCGTACCACTTGCGGTCCGACGGCACGACGTACCACGGCGCGGAGTCGCTGTCCGTGCGGTGCAGGACGTCCTCGAACGCCTCCGAGTACTCGTGCCAGCGCAGCCGGTCCTCCAGGTCCGAGGCGGAGTGCTTCCACGCCTTCTCCGGGATGACGATGCGCTCCCGCAGGCGCTCCGCCTGCTCGTCCTGCGACACCGTCAGCATGATCTTGACGACGTCGATGCCGTTGAGGACGAGGCCCTCCTCGAACTCGGTGATCGTCTCGTAGCGCGGCTCCCACACGGAGCGGGGAGCGAGCTCGTGCATGCGGACGGCGAGGATGTCCTCGTAGTGGGAGCGGTCGAACACCGCGATCCGTCCCCACGGCGGGATGCGGCGCTGCACGCGCCACAGGAAGTGGTGGGAGGCCTCCTCGTCCGTGGGCACGCCGAACGCGGTCGTCTGCAGCCCATGCGGGCCCACAGTCCCGGAGAGGTGCCGCACGACCCCGCCCTTGCCGGCTGCATCGCGCCCCTGGAGGACCAGGACGAGGGCGCGCCGGGCACCATCGGGTGCCAGCGCATTCGCGTGGAGGCACTCCTGCGCGCTGCGGATGAGCGGCGCGTCAGCGTCCTGCGCCGACCGACCGTCTGACTTCTTCCCGTCGAAGCCCGGGGTGGAGTGCGGGTCGACACCTGCGAAGCCGCTCTCCGGGTCGAAGCGCAGCGCCGCAGCCAGCCCCGCGGGATCCGTGAGGGGTCCGGTCGATTCCGTCATGCGGTCCTCCGTCAGTCGTCCGCCTTGTGTGCCAGGGCCGTCAGCCGCGACAGGCAGCGCAGGTACTTCTTGCGGTAGCCGCCCGCGACCATGTCGTCGGTGAAGACGCCGTCCAGGCGCTCGCCGCTGGACAGAACGGTGATGTCGCGGTCGTACATCCGGTCGACGAGCGCGACGAACCGCAGGGCGACGCCCTCGTTCTCGATCGTCGTCACGTCGTCCCACACGACGGCGTCCACGCCGTCCAGCATCCGCCCGTACCGCGAGGGGTGCACCGTGGACAGGTGGGTGACCGCGTCCGAGAACGGGTCGCGGGCGACCGTGCCGTGGATCCGCCCCAGTCGCTCGTCCAGCTGCTCCGGCGTGCAAGGCTCCGGCGGCTGCGGCAGTCCGCGTGCGCGGTAGTCGTCGCCGTCGATCGAGATGATGGTGAACTGGTCCGAGAGCGCCTGGATCTCGCGCAGGAAGTCCTGCGCCGCGAAGCGCCCCTGGCCCAGTGCGCCGGGCAGGGTGTTGGACGTCGCGACGATCCGCACACCCGCATCCGTGAGCTCGCGCATGAGGCGCGACATCATGACCGTGTCACCAGGATCATCCAGCTCGAACTCGTCGATGCACACGAGGCGCATCTGCGAGAGCTCGTCGCGGGCGCGGACGAAGCCCAGCGCGCCGATGAGGTTCGTGTACTCGACGAACGTGCCGAACGTCGCCGGCTTCTCGCTCGCGTGCCACGCGGAGGCCAACAGGTGCGTCTTCCCGACGCCGTAGCCGCCGTCCAGGTAGACACCCCGCGATCGATTCTTCCGCCCTCCGCCGAAGATCCGTCCCAGCAGGCCCGACGAACCGCCCTGGGGTGCGACGAAGTCGCGCAGCGTGTCGCGCGCCTGCGACTGGGTGGGCTGGGCGGGATCCGGCCGATAGCTGTCGAAGGACACGTCCTCGAACTGCGGCGGCGGGACGAGCCCGTCGATCAGCTCATCCGGCGAGATGCGCGGGTCGGACTCTGCGAGGTGGATGATCTGGGCGGTGCTCACGAGCGTCAAGCATACAGATCCCTGGCACGTGACTCCCAGCGATCCGACAGGAGCGGCGTCTCCGCCGCGCGGGGCCGTCCGTCAGGCGAAGTCGAAGCCCAGTCGCCCCAGCGCCTTCGGGTCGCGCTGCCAGTCCTTGAGCACCTTGACGTGCAGGTCGAGGTACACCGGTGTGCCCAGCAGCGCCTCGATCCCCCGCCGGGCGCGCGATCCGATCTCCTTGAGCCGTGATCCGCCCCGTCCGATGATGATCGCCTTCTGGCTGGGCCGCTCGACATACACGTTCACGTGGACGTCCCACAGCGGCCTGTCCTCCGGCCGGCCCTCGCGCGGGTTCATCTCCTCGACCTGGACGGCCAGGGAGTGGGGCAGCTCGTCCCGCACACCCTCGAGGGCCGCTTCCCGGACCAGTTCCGCGACCATGACGGCCTCGGGCTCGTCGGTGAGGTCGCCGTCCGGGTACAGGGGCGGTGAGAGCGGCAGGTGCGCGGACAGGACGGCATCGACGGTGTCGACCTGGAAGTCCTGGACCGCGGAGACCGGGACGACATCCGCGAAGTCGCCCAGCTGGGAGGTCCGCAGCAGGGCGGCGCCCACCTCGTCCTTCGACACGCGGTCCGTCTTCGTCACGAGAGCGACGACCGGCGTGCGGCCGGCGAACTGGGCCAGCTGCTCCGCGATGTACCGATCGCCCGGCCCGGGCTGCTCGTCCGCGGGCACGCAGAAGCCGATGACGTCGACCTCGGCGAGTGTCGCGGCCACGAGGTCGTTGAGCCGCTCCCCCAGCAGCGTCCGCGGCCGGTGCAGGCCGGGTGTGTCGACGAGGATGAGCTGGTGGTCGTCCGCGTGCACGATGCCGCGGACCGTGTGCCGCGTGGTCTGCGGCTTGTCCGAGGTGATCGCGACCTTCTCGCCTACGAGCGCATTCGTGAGCGTCGACTTGCCCGTGTTCGGGCGGCCCACCAGGCACGCGAACCCCGCCCGGTACGTGTCTGGGACATCCGTGCGGAACCCGCCGCCGGGACCCAGCGCCTCTGCGATGCGGTCGTCGAGCGAGCGCTCGTCCGTGCCGCCGGTGCCGTCCGTGCTCTCCGTGCCGTCCGTCATGCCCCTGCCTCCTGCGCGTTCCTGATCCGGGTGCCGTCCACGCGCACCCGGGTGATCCTGTGTCTGCGGCCCTCGCCGGGCATCGCCTCGAGGCGCAGCCCCGCGATGCAAGCGTGCGAGCCGGCGATCGGCACGCGGCCCACCAGCTTCTGGAGGAGTCCGCCCACGCTCGAGACGTCCTCGTCCTCGATCTTCACGTCGAACAGCTCCCCGAGGTCGTCGATGTCCATGCGAGCGCTCACGATCGCGGTGCCGTCCTCGTCCCAGATCGCGTCGTCGCTCACATCGTATTCGTCATCGATCTCGCCGACGATCTCCTCGACGATGTCCTCGATCGTCACGATCCCGGCCGTCCCGCCGTACTCGTCGACGACGACCGCGACGTGCGTGTTCTGCATCTGCATCTCGCTCAGCAGCTCGTCGACCAGCTTGGTGTCCGGCACGAACCGGGCGGGGCGCGCGAACTCCTCGACGGACTGAGTCCGGGCCTCCGGTCGCGTGTGCAGGTGCCGGGCGATGTCCTTGAGGTAGAGGAAGCCGCGGACGTCGTCGACGTCCTCGCCGGTCACCGGCACCCGCGAGAACCCCGACCGGAGGAAGAGCACCATCGCCTCGTCCAGCGTGGTGCCGGCTCCCACCGTCACGAGGTCCGTGCGCGGGACCATGATCTTCCACGCGCGGGTGTCGCCCAGCGAGATGACGTTCTCGATCATCGTCCGCTCGACGTCCTCGATGATGTCCGAGGCCTGTGCCCGGTCGACGTAGTCGAGCAGCTGGGACTCCGACAGCGGCGCGCCCTTCCCGCTCACCCGCGCCGGAGTGAGCATGTTGCCCAGCCACACGAGGACGAGGGCGACGGGGCCCAGCGCGGCGCGCAGGCCGGAGACCGCGCCGCCCAGCAGCAGCGCCGTCTGCAGCGGGTAGTGGCGGGCCACATTGCGCGGGGACACGCCGGCGACGACGAACACCGCGACCGAGGCCGTCAGGACTGTGCAGACGACGGCCTCCCAGCCCACGTCGAACACCTGCAGGTAGGCGAAGGCGATGAAGACGGTCGCGAGCGCCTCCGCGAACTGGCGGAGGAAGG
>DWZY01000320.1 GCA_019117325.1 Candidatus Brevibacterium intestinigallinarum | reverse complement strand
TCACCGGTCGCCGGAGCGCGAGCGACCGTCGGATGTCGCTGGCGGTCACCGCATGGAGGAGGACAGACGGCAGCAATGCCGGACCGCGCCGCCGACCCAGCAGAAGGGCACTGACCCACAGCACTGCCGTCACGGTCGAGGCCGTCTCCGGCGCGTGCGCAGACAGGAGGAGTGCTCCCCCAGCCGGACCAGTCAGCCACATCCAGAGCGAGACGATGACCGGCGCGACGACGATGAGCAGCACGAGACCCAGCGCGTAGAGGGTGAACGCCGTATCGCCCGTCGAGCGTCTGCGGCGCGACCGCCAGATCGCGTGCGCAGCAGCGAGTCGTCGCGCGCTCGTGTCGGGTCGACGGGTCGTCCGCGGCTGTCCCGTTCTGCACTCCTGTCTCGTCGTGCGGGGGCGCCCCGTCACGCGGTCTCGCCCAGCGTCACGCTGAGGTCCGCGGTCGCCTCTGCGAGGCTGCTGCTGTGGGTTGCGGCGATGATCGTCGCTCCCGCCGCGCGGCGCGTCCGCATCGCGTCGGCCAGCAGCGCGAGGCGAACAGGGTCCAGGCGCTGCTCCGGCTCGTCCAGCAGGAGCACGTCGAAGGGGCGGACGAAGACGAGGGCCAGTGACAGCAGCTGCGTCTGCCCGGACGACAGCTCGTGCGGGAAGCAGGTGCCCAGTGCCGTGAGTCCGAACTCCTCGAGCACCTGTCTCGTCGCGGCTTCCACCGCATCCGGGGTCTCCTCCCACGTCGAGGAGACGAGGGCGATATGGTCGCGCACCGTCAGATCGGGTGCCAGCGGTGGCGGCCCGATGAGGGCGGCCACGCGGCGGCGGAACCGCGGGTCGCGCTCGTCCGGCGCTACCCCGCCCACCGTCACCGTGCCGGAGGTCGGCCTGGTCCTGCCGGCCAGCGTCCGCAGCAGGGTGGTCTTGCCAGACCCGTTCTCTCCGCGCAGGGCCACGATGCGCCCCGGGTCAACACACAGCGACGTCGGAGCGAGAAGCCGCGTCTGGGACGCGGACACGCTCACGGAGCCGAGCCGGATGAGCGAGGGAGAACGACGGGAGGATCGGTCGGAAGGAGGGGTGTGAGAGTGCACAGTCTGCCTCTGTTCGCGTGGGAGCCGTGGGGTGGTCGGTACCGTCCACGGCTGGGCGGAGCGTCAGCTGCCGCCATGCGATCAGGTCAGAGGAGTGCGACCCCGCCGTGGAACGCGAACAGTCGCGCCGGCGCGCGGGAGCGAACCGTCCCTGGGGTTCCCGGGGCCTCGGGACGAGGCAGGGGCCGCGCATCAGGTGCCGTCGTCCTGACGGACAGGACAGGAACCGGAGGCGCGACGGAGGAGATGACCGAGCGTACGCAGTGCAGGAGGATCGGAGCCCCGATGACTACGGCCAGCCCCAGCAGGGCGAGCGCGATCATGACGGGGGCGTCGAGATCGAAGGGGAGGATGCCGAACCACAGCATCACGAGCGTCAGCTTCACCGACGCCCACCGCCTGTCCATCCCTGTCATCGCCATCATTTCTACTTTAAGTGTCCTAAGCGAGAAATAGGAGGATGCAGCGACTCAGCGACGCCCTACGGGGGTCGTGAGGAGGAGAGACTCGCGCTTGCGATGGACGGTGAGGTAGCGAAGCCCCTCGGGGCCCGCCGTGAATCCCCGCCGAGACCGGCGCGGGAGGAACAGGAGCATCCCGGGGGCGAGCGCCACGTCGTCGAGTTCCGTCGTCAGCGTGCCCGTGCCGCTCAGGACGTGGATGAGGACATCGACGTCCGGCCCGTCGTGCGCCTGGATCGCCCCGTCGGGTGCGAGCACGATGATGTTCGTGTCGAGGTCGCGCTCCCGCGTGGTGATCGACCACGCGGCCCCCACGTGCCCGGCCCCCTCCTCGAGGTCATCGCCGGTGTTGACCAGGACTCGCGGCAGCGGTGCCGCAGCCCTCTTGCTGATCCGGATCTGCCAGTCGCCCTGCTCGCGGTGCAGATACTCCCACGCGTGGCTGCCGGGGTGATCGCGCTCGAACTCCTCGCGCAGATGGATCGGGTCGTGATCGTTGATGAGGATGAAGGAGTCGCCGCGCTCCAGGCTGTTGTACCGGTTGAAGATCGTCGGGTGCCTGTCGGGCTTGTGCATGCCCCGCACATCAAGAGTCGTCGTGTCAGGAGCGGCTGACGGATCAGTGGGCACGGTGAGACTCCTGCTCTGTCCAGGCGAGATAGTTTCTCCAATGCTACGTGGATAAACTCGAAGAGGTCCATGGCAGCCCCTCGCTGCACACGCGACCCTCGCACCGGGAAGGAGGGGCCCAGATGCCCGACGCACCACGCAGCACCGGCCGACCCGACACACGCGACAGGGTGTTGCGCCTCCTGCAGCGAAGTGGAGCAGACCTGACCGTCCAGCAGATCGCGACCCAGTTGGAGGTCCACCCGAACACGGTCCGCTTCCACCTCGACACGCTGGAGTCCCGGGGGCTGGTGCATCAGGTCCCGTCAGCGCCGGACGGCCCCGGGCGACCAGCACTGAAGGTGAGTGCGACCGAGGCCATGGACCCGGAGGGCCCTCGGCATTACCAGGCGCTCGCCGGCGCCCTCGCCACCGCCCTATCGGGCTCTCCCAACAGCGCGGAGCTCGCGCAGCGCGCGGGGCAGACGTGGGCGGACCAGGTCCTGGCCCAGCGACATCCGGCACCCTCAGAGGATCCCGAGGCCGTCCTCCTGGAGGTGCTCGACGAGGCCAGCTTCGCGCCCGTTCGGACCGGTGAGGACGAGATCGGACTGCGCAGCTGCCCGTTCCTCGAACTCGTCGACTCATCCGAGCAGATCGTGTGCTCCGTCCACCTCGGCCTCATGCGCCGCACCCTCGCCGCCCTCGGCTCGGATCGTGACGTCGTCCGACTCCAGCCGTTCGTGCGGCCGGGTCTGTGCGTGGCACATCTGACGGGAAGCAGAACGCGAGGAGGAGAACGATGACTGAGGAGACACTGTCAGCCGCCCTGGAGCGCGAGCACCGGGATATCGACGGCGGCATCGAGGAGTACGCGGCACAGCTGAGGACGGGCTCGGCCGATCCGGCTCCGCTCGTGCGCGCCATGGCGGGCCTGCGGCGGCACATCTACCTCGAGGAGGAGTTCATCTTCCCGCCGCTGCGCGAGGCCGGGATGATGATGCCGGTCTTCGTGATGCTGCGCGAGCACGGCGAACTGTGGGATGCGATGTCCGACCTCGACGACCTGCTCACCGATGAGGCAGAGCCGGCGACGATCGAGGAGGCGTGCCGGGAGCTGCTGGCGCGCCTCGATGCGCACAACTCGAAGGAGGAGCCGATCATCTACCCGCAGGCCGATTCTCAGCTCTCCGATGACGCCGCCTCACGGCTGCACGACTTCCTCGCTGACGGACTGATGCCGACTGGGTGGCGCTGCGAGCGCGCCACCCGCTGACCCCGCTCGGTCACCACCACCCCCACCGATCGTTGAGGTGCACGTCCAGGCCTCAGATTCCGCGGATTTCAGGCGTGCACGTACACCTCAACGATTCGATGGGCCCCACCCCACAACACGAAAGAGCCCCCGACCTGTGGAACGAATTCCCTGGTCGGAGGCTTCATCTCTCGCTGTGCGCGAGGGGGGACTTGAACCCCCACGTCCTTGCGAACACTGGCACCTGAAGCCAGCGCGTCTACCAATTCCGCCACTCGCGCATCGTCACAGCCGTGGCCGCAACAGATAGGAACTGTACACGACGGGACCCCACCGCACCAATCGCGCCCGCAGTGGCATCCGTCACGCACGCGCACGCACCCCACTCACACGCGCACCCCGCCCCTCACCAGCGCTCCCACCCTGCGGCGTTCACCTGTCATACACCTGTCAGCCATGTCGGATCCGGCTCTCACCCAGCCGCGTCATCAGCACGCACATGCGGATCGCCGGACATATGCCCAGATCCGGACGGCTGTCCCGGTACGGTCACAAGGTGTCGTCTGCGCATCTGCGCGTTAGCATGGAGTGCTGATGCGCTGTGCGCAGCAGGGGTCACCCGTGCCCGCCACCGGGCGGCCGGACCTGCAGTCCGACTGAGGGAGGGAGGCGACGTGGGAGTTCTCGATCGTTTCGAGCGCGGCATCGACCGCGTGGTCAACGGCGCCTTCGCACGCGCGTTCCGCTCGCAGGTGGAGCCGGTGGAGCTGGCCTCGGCCCTGCGCCGCGAGGCGGACAACCGCGCCGCCGTCGTGTCCCGCGGACGCACCCTCACCGCCAACGCCTACGCGGTCGAGCTCTCCAGCGCGGACCACGAGCGCCTGGGCCCCATCTCCAGCGAGCTGCGTCAGGACCTCCGCCAGGTCGTGGGCGACCACGCGATCGAGCAGGGCTACAGCTTCGTGGGACCCGTCAACGTCACGTTCGAGGTCGCCGACGACCTCGACACCGGCATGTACCGCGTCCGCGCGACCACCCGCCGTCCGGACGGCTCGCCAGCCGCGCAGCCCGCAGCCAGGGGCGGCTACGACCCGCCGTCGCGCTCCAATCCCGTCGTGCCGGAGGTCTACGAGGCGCAGTCCTCGGGCGCATCCTCCGGCCCCCACCGCCATGTCGCCCGGCAGCAGGCCGCCCCGGTCGCCGCTGCCCCGCACGCGACTCCCGACGCCCCGCTCGTCGCCCCAGCAGCCCCGGTTGCACCGCACACAGCGGCGGACGCACCCGGCAGCCGCCGCCGCGGCCAGGCGCCCGCACCCCACGAGCCACAGCAGCCCGCGCGCCCCGCCTTCGCGCCCGCCGTCCTGATCCAGGGCCGCGTCCACCACCTGCCGCAGGGCAGCACCGTCTTCGGCCGATCCGCCAACAGCGCGGACGTGGTCATCGACGACCCGGGCATGTCCCGCCGCCACTTCGAGATCACGGTCACCCACGACCACGCGACGGCCACGGACCTGGGCTCCACGAACGGGACGCTCCTGGACGGCCGTCCCATCGATTCCGTCTCGCTCTCGGAGGGCACTGTGCTCACCGCCGGCGACACCCCCGTCACCTACTCCGAGGCAGGCAGCTTCCGTGAGTGAGTTCACCGTCACCGTGCTGCGCTTCGCGCTGTTCGGCCTTCTCTGGCTCTTCGTCTTCCTCATCGCGGGAGTGCTGCGCCAGGACCTGTTCGGCCCGCGCGTCGCCCGCAACCGGGGATCCCGCAGGCGCGGACGCGCCGCCGCCGAGGCCCCGGTCGCCGCATCGATGGGCGCGGGATCCCAGCCCGCGGCCTCGGGATCCGGCGGACAGCCCGCGTACGGTGCCTCACCCACGCTCGTCGTGACCTCCGGCCGGCAGTCCGGCTTCTCGCTGCTCCTGTCCGCCGGGCAGCTGACGATCGGGCGCGCGGATGACTGCGGGTTCGTCATCGAGGACGACTTCGCCTCGTCGCACCACGCCCGGATCTACCCCCAGGCCGGCACCTGGGTCGTCGAGGACACGGGCTCGACCAACGGGACGTTCGTGGGGAGCGCGCGGCTCACGCAGCCCACGCGCATCGAACCCGGCATGCCGATCACCATCGGCCACACGACGATGGAGCTGCGCGCGTGACATCCTCCAGCACCGCTTCCCCCCACGCTGGCGTGCCGACCTTCCGGTTCGCCGCGCGCTCCGACACGGGGCAGGTGCGGAAGAACAACCAGGACTCGGGCTACGCGGGCGCCCATTTCCTCCTCATCGCGGACGGCATGGGCGGTCACGCGGGCGGTGATGTCGCCTCTGCGATCACGGTCAGCCGGCTCACGTTCCTCGATGAGCCGGACCGCGACGGACGGCAGCTCGACGACCTCAAGGCCGCGATCCTCGCCGCGAACGACCAGATCGGCCGTGCCGTCGTGGAGCAGGGCGAGCTGGCCGGCATGGGCACGACCGTCACCGCCCTCCTGCAGTCCGGCGATCAGCTGGCACTCGCCCACATCGGCGACTCCCGCGCCTACACCCTGCACAAGGGCGAGCTCACGCAGGTGACGCACGACCACACCTTCGTCCAGATGCTCGTCGACGAGGGCCGGATCACCGAGGCGGAGGCGGACACCCACCCGCAGCGCAGCGTCGTCATGCGCGTGCTGGGCGATGTGGGCGCCGCCCCGGAGCTCGACCTCTCCTTCCACGACGCCGTGCCCGGCGACCGCTGGATGCTGTGCTCCGACGGCCTCACCGGCTTCGCCTCGATGCAGGACATCCACGAGGCGCTGGCGACCATCGAGGACCCGGGCGACGCGTGCGAGCGACTCATCGAGCTGGCCCTGGCCGGCGGCGGCGGCGACAACGTCACCGTCGTCATCGGCGACGTGCTGGAGCCGGGCGCCGACCACGACCTGGACGACTTCGGCGAGGCAGTGGGCTCCGTCCGCATCAACCCGAACTACGCGCTGCTGGGCGGCGTCGAGGATCCCCCGGTCAGCACCAGCCAGATGGACGTCGTCTTCGACGAGGTCGACGCCCCCACCGTCCCGCTGGACGACAACGACACGCAGCCGCTCCCCGACCCGCTGGGCACCGAGGCCGCCGCTGCCGACGACGCGACCGCCGGCACCGCGATCCCGCAGCCCAAGGACCACGGGGCCGCAGAGCAGGCCGACACCGCCGAGGCCCCGGCCGGCGAGGAGGGCACGGCACCGCCGCGCACCGCCCGGTCCGCCGTGCGCGAGGTCGACCACTGGGACGAGGACGCGGACCTCGCGGACTGGGGCGAGGAGCCCCGGCGCCGCCCGTGGCTCACGATCATCATCGCCCTGGTCGTCGTCCTGGCGATCGCGGGCGCCGCCCTGTTCGGATGGCGCTACGTCCAGTCGCAGTACTACGTCGCCGCCTCCGAGGGCACGGTCGCCGTCTACCAGGGGGTCCCCCAGACCCTGGGGCCGGTCAGCCTGTCGTCCCTGTCGGAGTCGACGGACGTCCGCGTCACGGACCTCTCGACGTTCTCGCAGCAGCGCCTCGAGGCGACGATCCCCGCCGATTCCCACGAGGCCGCACTCCAGGTCGTCGAGACGCTGCGCGAGGAGGCGACCCGGAACTCGTCCTCGATCGCCGGGGAAGCGACGGACCAGAACGGCGCGGACCCCGCCCCCTCCCCCTCGGACGAGGGCGTGACGGGCGACGTCGCAGATGAGTCGACGCCCGGGACCTCTCCGGCCGGCGCATCCATCACACGCGGGGAGGGCTCCGGATGACGACGCCTTCCCCGTCCGGCGGCCTCCGCGGACCCCGGAAGCACCGCGTCTCCGAACTCCTGCTGATCCTCCTCGCAGTGGTCATCTCAGCAGGCGCCTACACACTCGTGGGCGTGGGGACGACCGACGAGGTGCCCGCGAACGTGTACTCATACACCGCGTGGCTGGCCGTCCTCGGCGTGGGCATCCACATCATCGTCTGGTGGCGCGCCTCGTACGCGGACCCGATCCTCGTCCCCGTCGCCGTCCTGCTCAATGGCATCGGCCTGGCGATGATCTACCGGATCGATATGACGCGTGAGGCCACGGCGGCCAACTCGCAGCTCATCTGGATGACGCTGGGCACCGTCCTGGCGGCCCTCGTCATCGTCTTCCTGCGGGATCACCGCCTGCTGCGCCGCTACACCTACACGTCCGGTCTGGCCGCGCTCGTCCTGCTGCTCCTGCCGCTGGTCCCGCTGCTGGGCCGCACCGTCAACGGTGCCCGCATCTGGATCTTCATCGGCCCCATGTCCTTCCAGCCGGGCGAGATCGCGAAGATCCTGCTGGCGATCTTCTTCGCGGGCTACCTCGTCGCCTACCGCGACCAGATGGTGCTGGCCGGCCCCAAGATCCTGGGCATCCGGTTCCCGCGCCTGCGCGACATGGGCCCCATCCTCGTCGCGTGGGTGGCGAGCGTGGGCATCCTCGTCTTCCAGCGCGACCTGGGCACCTCGCTCCTCTACTTCGGCCTCTTCGTCGCGATGCTCTACGTCGCGACGGCGAAGAAGACGTGGATCTTCCTGGGCCTCGGCATGTTCGCCGGCGGCGCGATCGTCGCCGCGCAGCTCTTCTCGCACGTGCAGCAGCGCGTCGACGGCTGGCTCAACGCCCTCACCGCCGAGGAGTACAACAAGACCCCCGGCGGCTCGTACCAGCTGGTGCAGGGCATGTTCGGCATGGCCGACGGCGGCCTCGTGGGCAACGGCCTGGGCGAGGGCCGCCCGAACGTCGTCCCCTACGCGGACTCGGACTTCATCTTCGCCTCGCTGGGCGAGGAGCTGGGCATGATCGGCCTCTTCGCGATCCTGCTCCTCTACGTCGTCCTCTTCCAGCGCGGCATGAAGATCGCCACAGCCGCGAAGGACGGGTTCGGCACCCTCTTCGCCGCGGGCATCAGCTTCACGATCGCACTCCAGTGCTTCATCGTCATCGGCGGCGTCACCCGCCTCATCCCGCTGACGGGCCTCACGACGCCGTTCCTGGCCGCCGGCGGCAGCTCGCTCATCGCGAACTGGATCATCATCGGTCTGCTCCTGCGCATCAGCGACAACGCGCGCCGTCCGCAGGAGGAGTTCGCGACCGGCGTCCTGCCCACGTACGCAGCGGATGACGACGACTCGACCAGCTCGCGCACGGCCCCTGCCCGCACGAGCGCCGCCCCCACCGGCACGCCTGCGACGGGCCACGGCACCGGTGCCGTCTCCCCGGACGAGGCACCCACTGAGGCGCACCGCGCGGTCCGCACAGACCCGTCCGTCCGCACGGATGAAGGAGGTCGCGCATGAACAGGGCACTCCGCCACGTCGCAGTCGTGGGCTTCGTGATGTTCGCGCTGCTGTTCGCCTCGACCAGCAACGTCCAGTTCTTCAGCGCGCAGGCGCTCAACGAGGATCCCCTCAACAACCGCACGTTCATCAACGAGATCTCCCGCGAGCGCGGTGCGATCCTCGTCGACGGCACCCCCGTCGCCTACTCCGTGCCCACGGACTCGACGTACGAGTTCCAGCGGACCTACGGCGGAGAGGGCCTGCCGGCGGACCAGTACGCGGGCCTCACCGGCTTCTTCTCCGTCGTCTCCGGGGCCAGCGGTCTCGAGCGGACGGAGAACTCCCTGCTGAACGGCACGGACGACGCGCTCTTCTACGACAAGGTGCGCTCGATCTTCACCGGCGAGCAGCCCATGGGCGCGGC